>DASSJF010000052.1 GCA_035691305.1 bacterium | reverse complement strand
CGACGGCCGGCGCGCGGAGATGGCGGCCGCGGCCGACCGGCTGGCCACCCGCTATCCCTCGCGCAGCATCATCCTGGACCTCACGCCCCCGGCCGGCGGCACGACAGGGGGCGAAGGGACCCTCGCCGCCGAGATCGCCCTCCACTGCCACACGCCGGGCCCGAGCCGCCCGACGGTGTGCTGCGAGCAGATCGCGGTATCCGCTACCGGCCGCGCGCTTGCCCGTGTTTCGGCGCTCGTGCTGCCGCTGCTGGTGCCGGACCTCCCCGTCTACGTCTGGTGGCCCGACGATCTGCCCGCCGCCCCGGGGCCGGAAGCGGACGTGCTGCGCCGGCTCGCCGAAAACGCCGACGTTCTGATCGTCGACTCGTCGGCGATGCAACGACCGGTGGCGGGTCTCAAGGCCGCGTCCGGGCTCGCCGGCCGGCTCTCCGGCGGCCTGCGCGACTTGACGTGGGGCCGGCTCACGCCGTGGCGCGACCTGATCGTACAGTCCTTCGATCCGGCGCCAATGCGCGCGGCGCTCGAACGCCTGGACCGGATCAAAATCCGGACAGGCCCGGGACGGTCGGAAACCGCAGACCCCATCGCCGGGCTGCTGCTGGGCGGATGGATCGCCGGCCGGCTCGCGTGGGAGCCGGCCGGTCCGGCGCGGCGCGACGGAAAGCTGCTGCGCGCGCTGTTTTGGCGGGACGGCGGCGGGCTGGAGCTCGTGGTGGAAGGTGGTTCCGGCCCGGTGGTTACCTTCGAGTGCGCGGCGGGCGGCGAGCCGTGCACGGTTTCAATTGTGCGGCAGGCCGCCGGCGACGGCGCCGTGCAGATCGAGACGCGTCTCGGACGTGGACGTCCGCGCACGACCGCGGCGGCGCTCGCGCCGGCGGACGACGCCGGGCTCGTCGGGGCGGAGTTCGAAGTCTCCGGCGTCGACTCCGTGCTGCGGGAAGCGCTCGACGTCGTCCTGCGGGCGATGGAGGGCGTGTCCTGAGCGTGGAGCCCGAGATCGTCGCGCACCCGGACCTCCGGTCCGCGACGGCCGACGCGGCGGAGCGGATCGCCATCATCTGCGAGCGCGCCGTGGCCGCCCGCGGCGCGTGCGCCGTTGCGTTGTCGGGCGGCGAGACGCCGAAGCCGCTGTACGCGCTGCTCGCGTCCGAGCCGTACCGCGGGCGGATTCCCTGGCCTCGGCTGCAGGTATTCTGGGGCGATGAACGCTGCGTCCCGCCGGACGATCCGCGCAGCAACTACCGTTTGGCGCACGACCTGCTGCTTTCCAAAGTCGCCGTGCCCGCGGAACACATTTACCGCGTTCAGGGAGAGCTCGCGGACCACAACGCGGCGGCCGCCGCGTACGGGAAGACGGTGCGCGCGGTGTTGCCGGCGACCGCCGACGGCTGGCCGCGGTTCGACCTCGTGCTGCTGGGGCTCGGCGACAACGCGCATACCGCATCGCTCTTTCCGCGGAGCGGCGCCCTCAACGAGCGCAGGCACGCGGCGGTCGCCGAGTTCGTTCAGGACGTAGGAATGTGGCGGATCACGCTCACGGTCCCGGTGCTGACGCACGCCGCCGAGACGATCGTTCTCGCCGCCGGCGCCTCGAAGGCCGACGCCGTGCGGGCGTCGCTTGAGGGGCCGCCTGTTCCGGAGGTCCCGGGCGCGTTTATCCGGCCCGTCGACGGCCGGGTGACGTGGCTGCTCGACGCTCCGGCCGCCTCGCGTCTGACGCGCCGTCCGGCCGCAGGCGCCTGATCAGATAGACGGTGGTGCCCCGCCGGTTCTGATTGATCCGGACCGCATCGGTGAATTCCCGCATTAGGTAGAGTCCGCGGCCGCCCGAAGAGAGTGGGTCGGCCGGAAGTCGCGGCGCGGGCACGCGCCAGCGGGTCCCGGAGCTGGTGACGGCCACGGCGACACGATCGCCGCGCGCGACGAGCTCGAGCATGATGGCGTCGCTTTCGGTGGTGCGCGCATCCGGTTGCGGGGCGGACAGCGCGGGGTTGCCGGAGGCGATCGGATTGTCTTGCGATACCGCGGCGCGGGCGGCCGAGCCGCCGTAGAGGACGGCGTTTGTGACGGCTTCACCGACGGCGACGAGGAGTTCCGCAGCCGCCCGCGGAGGCATGCCGAGGCCAGAGAGCCGTGGCGCCAGATAATGCCGCGCCCGGCGCGGCGCGGTCACCTCTCTCGGCAACGCAACGCGCTCCATCAACACCGGTCCAACCGTCCGTCCCGCACAGGCGTTCTAGGCACATTTTACCCCGGCCGCTGCGTCGCGGTCGGGCCGCGCGCGGCCGGCCACCCCGTGCCGGAGGGTTTTGCCCGTGCCCCGCACGAATACATTCGAACGGCCGTTAGGGGGAGGTGTTGCCTCGATGTGGCGTGGCAGCAGGTGGGGTGCGCTCGTGCTGGTCGTACTGCTGGTCGCGGGACCCATGGCATGGTCGACCGGACCGGCCAGGGCCGCGGCGCAGACCCTGCACCTCGGATACTCGACGTGGGTGGGCTACGGCCCGCTCTTTTTGGCGCGGGACAACCGGTACTTCGATGAGGCGGGTGTGAACGTCGAGCTCACCAACATCGAAGATCCGAAGCTGCGCTTCGCCGCGCTCGCCGCCGGCAAGCTCGACGGGCTGGTCACCACGCTCGATACGATGAGCCTCTACTGGAAGCCGAACTTCCAGTTCCAGGCGGTGCTCGGCCTCGACGACAGCAAGGGCGGGGACGGCATCGTCTCCAGCGCCTCGATCAAGACGGTCAAGGATCTGCGCGGCAAGCGGGTCGCCTTCAACGAGGGCTCGGTCTCGAACTTCTTCCTGAGCGTGCTGCTGCGCCAGAACGGCATGACCGAGAAAGACCTGAAGGGCATCAACATGCGCCAGGACGACGCGGGCGCCGCGTTCTTGAGCGGCAAGGTCGATGCCGCCGTGACGTGGGAGCCCTGGCTTTCCCGCGCCAAGCGCGCACCGAACGGCCACATCCTGGTCGACAGCAGCCAGACTCCCGGCCTGATCGTGGACGTGATGGTGATCCGTCGCGATGTCCTGACGGCACATCCCGAGGCGGTCCGCGCCGCGATCCTCGGCTGGTACAAGGCGGTCGAGTACTGGAAGAAGAACCCCGCCGACGCCGACCGGATCATGGCCAAGGCGGTCGGCGGGTGGCTCAAGGACGTGAAGACGTTCCAGGAGACGCTGGACGGCGTCCGCTACTACGATCGGGCGATCAACCGCGAGTACATGGCGCCGGGCGGCCAGATCTACGTGACCGCGCAGAACGCGATCGACATTTGGAGCTCGCTCGGCAAGATCCAGGCCAAGGAAGCCGCGGGCGATCTCGTCAACAACTCGTTCGTACTCGCGAAGTAACGTACACTTGACGGTGGGCCAAGCCGGAGGCTTGGCCCACCGTCCTCGATCAACTTTCGGCGCACGCCGGTGACCCTCGCGCGGCCCCGTCCCGCCCTCCGCCGCGGCGGCCTGCGCGGCCTCACCGAGTACCTGCGGCCGCAGGAGCCCATTCCGCGCAGAAGCTACCTGGCGATCCTGATCGCGAGCGCGGGCGGACTCGTCGCGCTGTGGTGCATCCTGACCTACGGCGGCCTCGTCGAGCCGCTGTTCCTCCCGTCGCCGACGGCGATCGCCAAGTCCGGCGCGGAGATGGTCGGGGACGGCAGCCTGCTCGAGAACGCCGGCGCGAGCCTCTACGTGATCGTCACGGGGTGGGCGCTCGCCGTAGTCGCCGGCGTGCCGACGGGCATTCTGATGGGGTCCTTCAAGGCCGTCGAGGCGCTGATCGAGCCGGTGATCGACTTCGTCCGCTACCTGCCGGTGAGCGCCCTCATCCCGTTGCTCATCCTCTACATCGGGATCGGCACAGCCGAGAAGGTCGCGGTGATCTTCATCGGCACGTTTTTCCAGCTGGTGCTGCTCGTAGCCGACGTGTCTGCGCACGTGCCGCGGGAACAGATCGACGTCTCGTACACGCTCGGCGCCTCCCGCGCCCAGGTGATCCGGCGTGTGCTCCTGCCGGCGACGCTGCCGGGCGTGATGGACACGCTGCGGATCACCATGGGCTGGGCATGGACGTACCTCGTCGTCGCCGAGCTCGTCTCGGCCGACCGCGGGCTCGGCTACCTGATCCTCAACTCGATGCGCGGCCTCTTCACCGACCGTATTTTCGTCGGTCTGTTCACGATCGGCGGGCTCGGTCTCGGGCTGGACCTGCTGTTCAAATGGCTGCACCGCCGGCTGCTTCCGTGGTCGCCCAAGGCGTAGCGGGCGGGCTCAAGCTCTCGCTGCGGGACATCAGCGTGTCGTTCCGCGGTCGCGGCGGCCGCGAGATCGCGGCGGTGGCCCGGCTCTCGCTCGACGTCGCGGACCGCGAGATCGTGAGCATCGTGGGTCCGAGCGGCTGCGGCAAGAGCACGCTCCTGCGGCTCGTGGCCGGCCTCCTCCGCCCGACGACCGGCGAAATCCGGCTCGACGGACGCATCGTCGACGCGCCCGGAGCCGACCGCGGGATGGTGTTTCAGTCGTACACGCTGTTCCCGTGGCTCACGGTGCAGGGCAACGTCGAGTTCGGCCCCAGGATCCGGGGGCTCGACTCCGCGTACAGTCGCGAGGTCGCCGGCCGGTTCATCCAGATGGTCGGTCTGGCCGGCTTCGAGCACGCCTATCCCAAGGAGCTGTCCGGCGGCATGATGCAGCGCGTGGCGATCGCCCGCGCGCTGGCCAACGACCCCGAAGTCCTCCTGATGGACGAACCGTTCGGCGCGCTCGACGCGCAGACGCGCGTCTTCATGCAGGAGCTGCTGCTCGATATCTGGCAGAAGACGCCCAAGACCATTCTGTTCGTGACGCACGACATCGACGAGGCGCTGTTCCTCGGCGACCGGGTCTACGTGATGACGGCGCGGCCGGGCCGGTTCCGGGACGAGGTGACGCTCGCTCTGCCCCGTCCCCGCACCCTCGAGATTACGATGTCGCCGGCGTTCGTCGAGGCGAAGCGGCGTGTGCTCGGGATCATCCGGGAGGAGGCGCAGAAAACGATGGGCCTGGAGACCGGTCTCGACGCGCAGGACCGATTCGACGACTCCGGAGGCGCCGCGTGAGCGCGCAGCGTTTCGAGCCGCCGAACGCCTTCCGTTCGCCTCGCTTCGCGCAGCTGTCGACGTTCATGCGCCTGCCGTACCAGCCCGACCCCGCGGGCCTCGACGTCGGGATCCTCGGCATCCCGTTCGACGGCGGGGTGAGCTTCCGCTCGGGCGCCCGCTTCGGCCCGAAGGAAGTGCGCAACAACTCGCTGCTGATCCGTCCCTACAATCCGGTGCTGAAGACGTCGCCGTTCCGCCGGCTCAAGATCGCCGACTGCGGCGATGTGGACACGAATCCGATGGACATCCTCGACACATACGGCCGGGTCGAGGCGGCCGTCGGCCGGCTCCTCGCCGCGGGCGCGGTGCCCGCCTGCGTAGGCGGCGACCATTCGCTCACGCTGCCGATCATGCGCGCGGTCGCCAAGGCGCGCGGGCCGTTCTCGCTCGTGCACTTCGACAGCCACCAGGACATGTGGGAGGAGTACTTCGGCAACCGATACTTCCACGGCACGCCGTTCCGCCGCGCCCACGAGGAGGGGCTCTACGACGGCAAGACCGCCGTGCAGTTCGGCATCCGCGGGCCCGTGTACGACGAAGACGACTTCGCCTTCGGCGAGCAGCACGGCGTCACGGTGGTGCGCGCCGAGGCGATCCATCGCGAGGGTATCGACGCGGCCCTGCGGCATCTGGACCGCGTGCGCGGCCTTCCGGTCTACGTTTCGTTCGACATCGATTCGGTGGACCCGGCGTTCGCGCCCGGGACCGGCACGCCCGAGGTCGGCGGGCTCAGCAGCGCGCAGGCGCTCGCGCTCGTACGCGGTCTCGCCGGCCTCAACGTCATCGCGTTCGACATCGTGGAGGTGTCGCCGCCGTACGACCAAAGCGGCATCACGGCGATGCTGGCGGCGAACGTGCTGTTCGAGCTGCTCTCGGTGATCTCGCTGAGCCGCTAGCCGTGGTTCCCACACACGTTGTTGACACTCACGACCGCTGGGACCCGTCCTTCTGGCGCCGTGTGGGGCGATATTAATTGTAATAGTGCGGCCATTTCGGAAACGCGGTTCGGCGCTCCTCGTTCGAGCGGTAGAGTCGTGCGTAGGCCCACTCGCGGAGCACCGTCTGGACGAACCGCTATGAACGGTTTGGATCTCCGTTGATCGAGTCGAGGCTGGCAAGCAGGTCAGGGGGAATCCGCAGCATCGACGCCTGAAGATTTTCCCGAAGATGCGTGAGAGAAGATGTCCCCGGAATCAGCAGAACGTTCGGCGAGCGTTGGAGGAGCCACGCCAGCGCAACCTGCACGGGTGTGGCGCGAAGCGCTGTCGCGGCTGCGTCGAGCGCCGACGACTGCAGTGGAGTGAAGCCTCCGAGCGGGAAGAACGGAACGTAGGCTATGCCTTGCGCAGCGAGGTTGTCGATGAAAGGATCGTCTTTCCTTTGGGCAACATTGTAGAGATTCTGCACGCAAACGATCTCCGATATTGTCTGCGCCTCCGCCAACTGCTCGCGAGTAACGTTGCTCAGACCGATTTGGCGGATGAGTCCTTGACGCTTGAGTTCAACGAGGACGGTGAGCGGCGCCTCAATGGGGCCCTCGGTGGGCCCAGTTACTTCGCCAACCCGAAGGTTGACGACATCGAGAATGTCGAGGCCGAGATGTCTGAGGTTGTTGTGAACGGCATCGATCAGTTCCCGACGGGAGAGGGCGTGAATCCAAGATTTGTCGGCACCCCGACGAAGGCCAACCTTGGTGGCGATCACGAGGCCCTCCGGATAAGGATGGAGCGCCTGTCGAATGATTTGATTCGTAACATGCGGGCCGTAGAAGTCGCTGGTATCGATATGGTTCACGCCCGACTCCACGACGTTGCGCAGAACCGCGATTGCGGCGTCAAGATGGCGAGGAGGTCCCCATACCTGCGGGCCGGCAAGTTGCATCGCTCCGTAGCCCATGCGGTTCACTTTCATTGACGTGCCGGGCAGCACGAAGCTACCGTCGAGATCAGTCTGTTCGATCATTCCAGATTTCCTCCTCGGCCGGGTGTTTCGTTCGTGCTATACTGATTTTATGAAGGATTCTTCGGTTCTGCTATTCGCATTATGGCGACCGACACGCTAACCGCGTTTGAGCCAAGAAAAACGCCTGTTCAAGAGCGGGCCGCGGTCACGGTTGAGGCGATTTCTGAAGCGACTGTTCAGGTTTTGCTGACCCACGGCTCAGACCGATTGACGACAACACGCGTCGCGGAACGGGCCGGCGTTGCCGTGGGAACGCTCTACCAGTACTTCCCGAACAAACAATCCCTGTTATTTGCGGTGTTGAAAGGGCATCTGAAGGTGGTTTCCGATAGGGTCGAGGCAGCTTGTGAGCGTGCAAAACATGAGCCGCTCTCCGAGATGATCAGGCAGATGGTCGAGGCATACGTGGGCGTCAAGATGGAGCGCTCGGACATTTCCGTGGCCCTCTACCAAATCGCGCCGGACGTCGGGGGACCCGCGTTGATGAAGCGAGTGCTCCAACGCTTACGGAAGGCCGTCGAAGCAATGCTTGAGACAGCGCCGGATATGACGTCGCCGCCAGACAAATTCGCCGTAGAAATGATGTTGGCAGCGATATCAGGCGCGATGCGCTCCGTGCTGGAGGCGGGAGCCTCGCCGGCGTTGATGCGTAAGACGAGAGAGCAGCTAGTGCTGCTTTGTCAGTCTTATCTGACGGCCGCCACGGGAGGCCGTCTCTAAGGACTGAGTGCGAACGTGGTGTTCATTACTACCGCCAGCGCCCTACGGGCGCGTTAGCGCCAGAAATCCTGTTTCCTCGTCGAACTTGCAACACGAAGCACTAGCGGTACCCCGCGGGCTCCTCGATCCGGCCCGGGTCTTCGAAAAGCCGCGCGGTGATCGCCCCGAATAAGATGCCGCCGACGTGCGCCGCGTAGGCGACGCCGCCGCTCGCGCCGCTCGTGGCGTTCGTGATCGAGCCGAAACTGATCAGCTGAATCACGAACCAGAGGCCGATCAGGAGAAATGCCGGCAGGAACGTCACCGTGAAGAAGAAACCCAGGAACAAGACCGTCCGGATTTTGTCCCGAGGATACGTGATCAGGAACGCGCCCATCACCGCCGCGATCGCGCCGCTCGCGCCCAGCGTCGGTTCGGTCGACCCGGGTCCCGCCAGGACCTGCGCGAGGTTCGCGGCCACCCCGCCGATGAGGTAGAACACGAGATAGCGGCCGGGGTTCATCGAGTCCTCGATCTCCGGTCCGAAGACCCACAAGAACAGCATGTTGCCCAGGATATGCGACCAGCTGCCGTGCAGAAACATCGACGTGAGCACCGTGATCCAGTGGCGCCCGGCCGTGATGTCGGCGGGGACCATCGCCCACTTGCTGACGAACGGGTCGCCCGCGGCCAATTCTTGGAGAAAGACGGCGCCGTTGAGGAGGATGAGGGCCAACGTCATCCCGGGAAACCGCACCGGCCGGCGCGAGACATCGCCCAACGGAATCATCCGCGTCCCTCCCGCATCGGGCGTACGATTCCGTGCCGGCGCGCGGCTTCCTGGGCCTCCGCGTAGCCGGCGTCGGCGTGCCGGACGATGCCCAGTCCCGGGTCGGTCGTCAGCACTCGCTCGAGCCGCCGCGCCGCATCGGGCGTGCCGTCCGCGACGATGACCATCCCCGCGTGAATCGAATACCCGATGCCGACCCCGCCGCCGTGGTGGACCGACACCCACGTGGCCCCGCCGACGGCGTTGAGCAGCGCGTTCAGAATCGGCCAGTCCGCGATCGCGTCGCTGCCGTCGGCCATCGCCTCGGTCTCCCGGTACGGCGAGGCGACCGAGCCCGCGTCGAGATGGTCGCGCCCGATCACGATCGGCGCGCGCAGTTCGCCGCGTGCGACCATCTCGTTGATCGCGAGGCCGAACCGCGCGCGCTCGCCGTAGCCGAGCCAGCACACCCGGGCCGGCAGGCCCTGGAACGGCACGCGCTCCCCGGCCAGCCGGATCCAGCGTGTGAGCGACGTCTGTTGGGGAAACAGGCGCAGCACGAGGTCGTCGGTCTTGCGGATGTCCTCCGGGTCGCCGGAGAGCGCCACCCAGCGGAACGGTCCCCGGCCCTCGCAGAAGAGCGGGCGGACGTAGGCCGGGACGAAGCCCGGGAATGCGAAGGCGTCGGCGACGCCGCCGCGCTGCGCCTGCGCGCGAATGTTATTGCCGTAGTCGAAGACGACCACGCCGCGCCGCTGGAACTCCAGCATCGCCTCCACGTGCCGGGCGACGGACGCCCGTGCCTGCGCGACGTACGCTTCCGGGTCGCGCGCCCGAAGCTCGGCCGCGGCCGCCGCGGTCAGCCCGTCCGGGATGTAACCGCCGAGGAGGTCGTGCGCCGCGGTCTGATCCGTGACGACGTCCACCTGCACGCCGCGCCCGAGGATCTCCGGGTAGAGGTGCGCGGCGTTGCCGAGGAGTGCGATAGACCGGGGCCGGCCCTCCCGGACCGCCCGCTCGGCGAGGTGCAGCGCCGCCTCGACGCTCTGCGTCGTCTCGTCCACCCAGCCGGCCCGCGCCCGCCGGTCGATGCGCGCCGGATCCGCTTCCACGATCAGCGCGACGCCTTCGTTCATCGTCACCGCGAGCGGCTGCGCGCCGCCCATCCCGCCGAGCCCCGCTGTCAGTACCAGTCTGCCGCGCAGGCTGCCGCCGAAGTGCCGCCGCGCGATGGCGGCGAAAGTCTCGTAGGTGCCCTGAATGATGCCTTGGGTGCCGATGTAGATCCAGGAGCCCGCGGTCATCTGGCCGTACATCGTGAGGCCGAGCGCTTCGAGCCGCCGGAACTCTTCCCACGTCGCCCACGCCGGGACCAGCATGGCGTTCGTGATGAGGACGCGCGGCGCGTCGGGGTGCGAGTGGAAGACGCCGACCGGCTTGCCGGACTGAACGAGCAGGGTTTCGTCGCCCTCGAGCGCGCGCAGCGCGGCGGCGATCGCGTCGAAGCAGGCCCAGGACCGCGCCGCCCGCCCCGTTCCCCCGTAGACGATCAACTCGTCGGGACGCTCGGCGACTTCGGGATCGAGGTTGTTCATGAGCATCCGCAGCGCCGCTTCCTGAGGCCACCCCTTGCAGGAGAGGGCGGCGCCCCTCGGCGCGCGAACGGGCCGGGGTCCGGCGGCCGGCGGCGTCATGAAGCGGCGAGGACGGCCTTCAGCGACTCGACCACCCGGCGGTTCTCATCCGTCGTGCCGACGGTGATCCGGGCCCAGTCCGGCAGTCCCCACATCGCGCCCGGCCGGATGATGACGCCGTGTCGCAGCAGCTGCCGGGCGACGTCGGCCGCCGGCCGGCCCAGCTCGACCAGCACGAAGTTGGCCTGCGTCGGGATCGAGCGCAGTCCGAGATCGGCGAGCGCCGAAGCGAGCCAGACGCGCCCCGTCCGGTTGTTCTCAAAGGCGGTTCGGACGTACATTTCGTCGTCGAGCGTCGCCTCCGCCGCCGCCTGAGCCAGCCGGTCCACCGGAAACGGCTCCCGAACCTGGTTGAAGCACGCAATGATGTCCGGCGCGGCTACCGCGTACCCGACGCGTAGCCCGGCGAGGCCGTAGATCTTGGAAAACGTCCGCAGCACGATCAAGTTGGGGTAGCGGCCGACCAGCGCGGCGGAGTCGGGAAAGGCGGGGTCGTCCGCGAATTCCGCGTAGGCCTCGTCCAGCACCGCCAGCGCCGTCGCGGGAAGGCTGCGGAGAAACGCCTCGACCTCGTCGTGGGTGACGATCGTGCCCGTCGGGTTGTTGGGATTGCAGACGATGACCATCTTGGCGTTGGCCGCGGCCCCGGCCATGCGGGGGAGGTCGAGGCGCCAGTCCCGCTCGCGGACCGGCACCTGCACCGGGATGGCGTTCAGCATCAGCGCCAGCGACGCGTACGCCGAGTAGGTGGGCGCGCCGATCACGCAACGGTCCCCGGTGTCGAGGAACGCGAGCCCGAGGCACGTGAGCACGTTGTCCACGCCGTTCGCGACACAGACGTGCTCCGGGGTCACGCCGAAGCGCGCGGCGACTCGCCGGCGAAGCGACGCGGAGGTGGGGTCGGGATATTGGTGGACGCCGTCGATGGCCGCGAGCAGCGCGCCGCGGATCTTGGGCGAGACGCCCAGGGGGTTCTCGTTGCTGCCGAGCTTCGCGACGCTCGCGAGCCCGAACTCCCGCCGGACGTCCTCCGCCGAGCGGCCGGGGACGTAGGGCTCGATCGCGGCCAGCGCTTTCCTTGCCAACGGGTGCGGCCGCGGCTTCGAGGACTCGTTCTTCACGGTGTTCCCTTCGGTACGGGTCTCGCTACCTCCGCCAGCGGACCGTCTAACGGCGGACTCGCCGACTACCATGAAATTTCAGCTCGCCGGCCTGTTTGGTCAAATCTTCGGTGATTAGCTCCGCGTACCGGCGCAGCGTTGCCGTGTCGGGCTCAGGTGTGAGACCGGCCCGCCGGGCGAGCGTTCGAAGCCGCGATGCGGTAAGGGAGGCGGCGTACGAACGGGCGGCGTCGTGCGCCCGGAGGCCGGACCTTCCATACATTGGCGATTCTTCCCGTACCTCGCCCGCGCGGTAGGGTGACCGGCTTTCGCGTCCGCCGGCCGATCCACCGAGGAGAACCGCCGGCGCGATGCCCAAGATCGCGGCGATCCGTGGTACGTCCCGGAGCGGCACCCGGCGTCCGCCCATCTCGTAGCGGTTGACGGCGCCGGCCGTGACCCCGAGACGCGCGCCGAGCGCCGCCTGGGACAGCTTGGCCCGCAGTCTCGCGGCGCGAACCGTGGCGCCGACTCGCCTGTAGAAGTTGGTGGATTCGGCCATTTGACGAAACGTCACGATAAACGTACCACAATCGTCCGAAGGCTGCAAGACAGATGACCGACGCACTAACGACACCCGGGAAATTTGTTTATTGACATATCGTCAATATCGAGTTAGCCTGAACATCGAGGGCCGCACCGATGAGAGTCCGCCTGAGGCAGTCCGCGCTCGAGGCCGCGATCGCGCGGCGGAACATGACGAAGACGGCCCTGGCCCGGAAGATCGGGATGCACCGCACCCATCTCTCCGACGTGCTCTCGGGACGAACGCATCCGGGCCCGAAGACGCGCCAGCGTCTGCTCGATGCGCTGGGCGGAACCTTTGACGAGTTCTTCGAGATCGTCGATGGCGCAAGGCGCCGGCGGGGACGGCTCCGAGACGTGGTTGATCTCTGCTAGTGACGGAACCGGGAGGCGAAGGCGATGGACGGCGGCGTTTAGGCTTCGACTCCAGCTTCCTCAATAGAGAGGCTGCACTCCGCGGCGTCGAGGCGGGCACGGACGCCCATTGGCAGCGTGAGGTGATAATCGCCGTGTCCACAGGCGAGCCCGTAGATTGCGGGTTTGCCGAGGGGCACGATGTGATCCCGTAGAATGTCCCGCAGCGACAGAGCGTCGCCCGCTTCAGGCGAATACCGGCACTCGCCGACAACAATGCCCGACACCGCTTCGAGGACCCCGGCGAGCTTGAGGTGCGCGAGTTTTCGGTCGAGCCGGTAAAGCTTGTCTCCAAGGTCCTCGAGAAATAGGATCTTCCCTCGAAACTCCTCCGCCGCCGGCACGAAGCGCGTGCCGAGCAGTCCCGTCAGCAGCGCGGCATTGCCGCCGATCAGCCGTCCTTCGGCCACGCCCGGCACCAGCGTTTCAATCGCCGGTGCCCCGGGCGGATTGACGAGGCGGCCGAGCGGGGCCGTCCGGGTCACCGCGCGCAGCAGTTCCAGGTAGTCGTGGGGCTCGGGCTGGGCCAGGGCGCCCGCCATCGGTCCGTGAAACGTGACGAACCCGCACTGTGTGTAGAAGGCAAAGTGCAGCGCCGTGATGTCGCTGTAACCGATGAACACCTTGGGGCGGCGGTCGATCGCGCGATAGTCCAGGCGGTCGAGCAGGCGGTGCGCGCCGTAGCCGCCGCGGATGCAGAGTACCCCGTGCACCGCCGGGTTCGCCAGCATCGCCTGTAGATCCGCCGCCCGGTCCGCGTCCGTGCCGGCCAGATATCCGCGCGCGTCGAACGCGTGCGGCGCGACCACGGTCCGAAAGCCGACCTCGTGCAGGCGCGCCCGCGTCCGCTCCACGCTCTCCGGCGTCGACCCGGCGCCACCCGGCCGGGTGGGGCCCGACGGCGAGACAAGCCCGATCGTGTCTCCCGCGGCGAGGGGGCGTGGCTTGCGCAAGGTGACGGCCATAGTCTAGTCCCGGGTTCTCGCCGGGTCCGCGCGCCTCCCGCTTGACAACATGCCGGCTCCATCGGTATAGTGCGGATGCACGTTTTTTAGTCGATGCTAAATTAATTTAGCGTTGAGAGCGAGCGGTGGAGGGCGGGCGGCGTGTCGGCGATCACGGGCGTGATGCAAGACTACCTGAAGGCGATCTACAAGCTGCAGCAGGGGCGCCCGGCCGTCTCGACGTCGGAGATCGCGGAGCGGCTCGCCGTCTCCGCGGCGTCCGCCACCAACATGGTGAAGCGCCTCGCGCGCCTTCGGTTGGTGACATACAGCCGCTACCAGGGGTTCGCGCTCACGCCGACCGGCGAGAAGATCGCGCTCGAGATCATCCGCCATCACCGCTTGATCGAGCTGTATCTGGCCCGGCATCTCGGCGTACCGCTCGAGCAGGTCCACGAAGAGGCCGAACGAATGGAGCACGTTCTTTCGGAAGGTGTCGAGGCGCGGATGGCCACGGCCCTCGGCAACCCCGCGCACGATCCGCACGGGGACCCCATTCCGGCGACGGACGGGTCGATGCGGGACGTCCGGTACCCGAAGCTCGAGGCGCTCGCGCCCGGCGCCAGCGGCGTCGTGGCGCACGTCGGCGACGAGAGCCCGGCGCTGCTGCGGCAGCTGGCGCGGCTCGGCGTGCTGCCGGGCGCCGTGCTCAAGATGCTCGGCCGCCGGCGCAACGGCTGCGAGGTCGAGGTCGGCGGCCGGCGGATCACGCTGTCGCACACGATGAGCGCCAACGTGCACGTGCAGTGAGCCCGGCCGCGCCGGTGTCCGAACCGCACCCGCCGCGCCGCGGAGACGTGGCCACCGTCGCCGCGGCCGCCGAGGTCTTGGCCGGCCGGAGCCGCCGCCGCGGGCTGTTCCAGCTGCTGCCGTTTCTCGGTCCGGCCTTCGTCGCGTCCGTCGCCTACATCGATCCCGGCAACTTCGCCACCAACATCCAGGGCGGTTCCGAGTTCGGGTACCGGCTCGTCTGGGTCGTCGTGGCGAGCAACCTCATCGCGATGCTGGTCCAGGCGCTGTCCGCCAAGCTCGGCGTCGCGACCGGCCGGAACCTGGCCGAGGTGTGCCGCGAGGAATTCCCCCGGCCGGTCGTCTGGGGCCTGTGGGTGCTCATGGAGATCGTCGCGATGGCGACCGATCTGGCCGAGTTCCTCGGCGCGGCGATCGGCTTCAACCTGCTGTTCGGGCTGCCGCTGATGCCGGCGGCCGTGCTGACCGGCGTGTGCACGTTGGTGATCCTCGCGCTTGAGCAGCACGGCTTCCGGCCGGTCGAGGCGGTGATCACCACCCTCGTCGGCGTGATCGCCGGCTGCTATCTTGTGGAGACCGTGCTCGACCGTCCGAGTTGGGGCGCCGTCGCAGGGGCCATCGTGCACCCGTCGCTCGGCGGCCCGGAGGCCGTGCTGCTCGCGGTGGGGATCTTGGGCGCCACCGTCATGCCGCACGTGATCTTTCTGCACTCGTCGCTGACGCAGCGGCGGGTCGCGACCGCGAACGTCGAGCAGGCGAAGCGCCTCGTCCGGTTCGAGCTGGCCGACGTCGTGATCGCGATGACGATCGCCGGCCTCGTGAACGCCGCGATGCTCATCATGGCGGCCTCCACGTTCTGGGTACACGGGCTCACCAAAGTCGCCAGCATCGAGGATGCGCACAAAACGCTCGCGCCGCTCCTCGGCCCCGCGAGCAGCGCCGTGTTCGCCGTCTCGCTGCTGGCCTCGGGGTTGTCGTCGTCCACCGTGGGCACGATGGCCGGCCAGGTGGTCATGCAGGGGTTTCTCCGCCGCCAGATCTCCGTCTGGCTGCGTCGGCTCGTCACGATGGCGCCGGCGATCGCGGTGATCTCGGCGGGTTGGGACCCGACCCGGACGCTTGTGATGAGCCAGGTGGTGTTGAGTTTCGGGCTGCCGTTCGCCCTCGTGCCCCTCGCCCTGTTCACCAAGCGGCGCGATTTGATGGGGCCGCTCGTCAACCGGCCGCTCGTCTCCTTGGCTGCGGCGGCGGTGACGGCGTTCATCATCGCGCTCAACTTCTATCTGATCGTGCAGACGCTGCGGGGCGGATGAGCACAGGGGAGGCGCGGGGCGTGGCGAACGGGGAGGCGCGATGACCGCGGCGTCGCCGCAAACGGGTACCGGAGTCTCGATCCGGCGGATTCTCGTCCCGCTGGATGGATCGCGCCTCGCGGAATGGTCGCTACCGCCCGCGGTTTCGCTTGCGCGGCGCCTCGGCGCCCATCTTGCGCTGCTGCACGTCACCGAGCGGGACGCGCCCGCGACGGTGCACGGGGAGCGGCATCTTACGAACGTCGGCGAGTCGGACCGGTACCTGGCCGAGGTCGCGGCGAAGTGCACCGCCGCGGGAGTGGAGACGGACACGCATGTCCACCCGAATCCCGAGGGCAGCGTCCCCCAGAGCATCGTTGCGCACGCGGCCGATCTCGAAGCCGACCTCGTCGTCTTGGCGACGCACGGCGCGGGCGGCGCCCGCCGGGCGCTCTTCGGAAGCGTCGCGCAGCAGGTGCTGCGCCGCGGAAATCGTCCGGTGCTGCTGATCCGGCCGCCGGAGGCGAGCGCGGCGCCGCCGATCGAGGGCGACGGGTGGACGCTCCGCCGGCTTCTTGTCCCGCTCGACGGGGAGCCCGGCGCCGAAGCCGCGCTGCCGTTCGCGGCCACCCTGGCCCGGGCGTATCAGGCAGAGATCGGCCTTGTCCGGGTCGTGCCGACGCTGGCCACCATCACCGGAGAGCGCGCGAGCGCGGCGAAACTGGTGCCGACCGCGGCCGCGGCCAATCTCGACTACGAGGAAACCGAGGCACAGCGGTATCTCCGCACCATCGCGGAGTTGATGCGGGCCGTCGGCATCGGCGTCTCGTGGGCCGTCTCCCGAGGCGACGCGGCGCAGCGCATCGTGGACGAGACGGCGCGGTCCGGCGTGGATCTCCTGATCATGGCGTCGCACGGCCGGACGGGGCTCAACGCGGTTTTCACCGGCAGCGTCGCCTCCAAGGTCGCCGGCCGGTACGCCGGTCCCGTCCTGTTGGTGCGCGCCCGCGATCGCGATTTTGATTGACACCCCTACCCGAGGCCGCTATACTCGGTAAAAAGTTCATACGGGCACTGCCGTACAGTAGACGCAGCGCGTACATCGCAGCGCCGCCTCTGATGTCGGCGCGTCCCGCGCAAGCGGGGCGTCGCCGGCGGTTCACAGGGGGTGGCCACGTGGCGGAGCGACGACACCGACAGACGGCATGGCAGTGCGTCATGTAACGGAAATAAGAACCCGGACGAGGAGTCTCCGGTTTCCTCGCGCCGGGTTCATCTCTTTTTCCCCCGCTTCCACCGTCCACATGGGCGAGCGGCCTCGTCTAAAGGTCCGCCGGAACGGGCACCAGTCGTGCAAGGCACGCCGGCTCGGCCGAACGCACGTCGACCGTTCAACGTACGGGGTATACAAAGGGGAAGAATCTAGGGTACCCATCGCCGACGCCGGCCTCATCATTCGACGCGACGGCCACGGACGAAGGTGAATCATATGGGACCGATCGGCACCGTTGCAGATTACGTCGTCCAGAGCAAGACCAACCGGCGTCTCGGCCGCACGACGCTGCACTACATTTCCGACATGATCGACTACTTCGGCAAGGTCAAGGTGTTCGAAGGCATCTACGGTATGGACAAGCAGATCGACGACATCGTCGCGTTCTTTAAAGGGTACGCGATGAGCATGGAGCGCCGGCTGCTGCTCCTCGTCGGCCCCCAGGGCTCCGGCAAGTCGATGACCGTGGACAAGATCAAGCGGCGGCTCGAGGAGTACTCGCAGACGCCGGACGGCGCGGTGTACGCCGTCGACGGCTGTCCGTTCCACCAGCACCCGTTCGATCTCGTCCCCGTCGACATCCGCCAGAAGGAAGACCTGCAGTGGCATGAGGAGGCCGTGCCCTGTCCGGTCTGCGAGCGGCTGCTCGCGCAGGCCGGCGGCTGGGAGAAGGTCCCGGTGCTGCGCATCAACATCTCCGCCCGCGACAAGGTCGGCGTGGCCAAGCACACCCCGACCGACCTGCGCCGCGAAGACATCACGAACTTCGTCGGCAACATCAACTTTGCGATGCTGAAGGAGCGCGGTTCGACCTATGACCCGGACGCCTACGACTTCGAAGGCAAGGTGATCTGGGCCAACCGCGGGATCCTCGACTGGACCGAGGTCTTCAAGAGCCGGCGACAGCTCCTGTCGCTCTTGCTCGAGCTGATCCAGTCCAAGCGGATCGACCTCGCAAACTTCCCGACGGTCCACGTCGACATGGTGGTCATCGGACATACCAACTACCCCGAGTACAACGTGTTCCTGTCCGAGGACATCATGGAACCGCTGCGGGGCCGGATCCACAAGGTCGACTACCCGTACAACGTCGACACGACGGGCGAGATGCAGATCTACCGCGGCCTCGTCGAACAGGCCAACCGCGTGCGGCGGGAAAACAAGCACGTGCCCCAGGACGTCTACGAGCTGGCCGCGACCTACGCGATCAAGACGCGGGCCGAGTCGCAGGGCCTGCGCGGCCTGTCGCCGCGGTTCTTCGAGGACGCGTTCTCCCTCGGGTACACGTCCGCGCGCACGTGCATCGACCTCGAGGTGATCACCGAGGCGGTGGAGGCGACCTTCGCCCATCAGTCGATCAAGGACCTCAACCAAAAGGACCTCCTCAAGACGTTCGAGGAGACCAAGGTCGAGTTCATCAACAAGAAGGTCGAGCAGCTCGTCGAGAACATCGTGCCGACGCACTTCTACGACTACGGCCAGAACCTGTACCTCAACTACCTCGACGCCGCGTCGCGCAGCGTGCTCGGCGAGACGCTCGCCGACAGCGACAAGGAGCTGCTCGACGAAGTGGAGGGGATCCTGGTTCAAAAGCGGCAGATCAGCCGCCAGGGCCGCGTCGCGTTCGAGAACGTGCTGCTGGAGCGGCGCGACGAGCTGCGCAAGATGTCCTACAAGGACAACGAGCACCTGCGCGGCGCGATCAACGAGATCGTCTTCAACAAGATCAAGAACTGCCTCCGCCTCTACGAAAAGACCGAGGAGATGGACGCGAAGAGCCGCGAGCTGCTGGACGTGCTGCAGCGCAGCGCGATCGAGGAGCACGGCTACTGCGACTCCTGCGCGCGGTCCCTCTTCCGGACGATCGGCCGGAGCTTCTAGCGGGCCGGCCGTCGAGGCGCGCCATGCGCATCCACCGCGGACGGATCGCCCAGTACAAGCACGATCAGCTGCTGCGGGAGTATCTGAAGCAGAACCTGAACGAGCTGATCCAGCAGAAAGAGCTGATCCTCGACGGCAAGGTCAAGACGCAGATCGCGACCCTCGACCTGCCGACGCTGAAGTTCGGCGAAGAAAACCAGTTCCTGGCGCAGGGCAGCGGTTCCGGCGGCGCGGGCGGCCAGGGCGCGGGGGCGGGGCAGGGCGGCGACCAGGTCCAGGCCCTCGGCGGGCTCCTCGGCGGCGACCACCACGGCAAGGAGCTGCAGGTCGAGCTCGACTTCGACGAGTTCGTGCGCCTCGCCCAAGAGGTGCTGCTCGACGACCTGCGCCTGCCGGCGTTCCACGATCCGGGCCGGGCAGGCGAGGTCGAGGCCCAGGAGCAGGTCGAGCTGGACGACCTCGACCGGATCGGCCTGCGCGCCGACCTCAACCTCGAAGATACGATGCTGCAGAGCCTGCTGCGCAACACGCGCGAGTCGGGCCGGCTCGACTACGACGTCGACGTGCGGCAGGACGCCTGGTACTTCATCGAGGACCCGACGACCTTCCAGAACAACCGGTCGGTCGAGATCTACGTGCTCGATATCTCCGGCTCGATGCGCGGCGAGTACCTCGCGCTGGTGCGCAAAACGATCTTCATCCTCTGGCACTATCTCGAGAAGCGGTATCCGACGAACCTCCGGCGGTACGTCGTGTTCCAGGACGTGGCGGAGGAGAAGACGCGCGACGAGTTCTTCTGCGTCGAGTCGAGCGGCGGCACGCACATCAGCACCGGCTTCGAGAAGGCGATCAGCCTGCTCGACGGCGTCACCGAGTACGACAAGTTCCTGTTCATGTTCACGGACGGCGAGACAAGCTCCGGCGACTTCGATCTGGCGAAGAAGCGGTTCGACGAGGCGCTCGGCGGGTTCGACCTGGTCTGCTACGGGCACGTGAACCCCGGCGGACGCGGTGTCGGCGGCTTCAGCGAGTTCGTCCAGGAGGCGGTGCGCACCCGCGAAGGCGCGATGTTCGCCAACCTCGTGGACCTCGAGACGATCCGGTCGGCGATGAAGGACTTCCTCGGTTTCTTCGAGACCCGGGCGGCGCGCCGGCCGGCCGCCGCGGCGCGGAGGGACTGAGCGTGGCGCTGCAGCAACCGTTGCTCGCCCAATACGACGGCGTGATCGGACGCCTGGAGACGCTGGCCCACGATCGCGGCCTGGCCTTCGACCCCGTCGTCTTCCAGCTCACGGACAGCGACGAGATCGCCGAAGTGGCGAGCATGGGACTGCCCAACCGGTTCCTGCACTGGTACTGGGGCGGAGTCTACAAAGAGCTCGTCACCCAGCAGAACAAGGAAGTGTTCAACATCCTCGAGCTGGTGCTGAACACGGTGCCGTCGCACGCCTTCCTGCGCAGCACGAACACATACTTGGAAAATGTGCTCGTGATCGCGCACGTCTTCGGGCACGCCGATTTCTTCGCGAACAACCACTGGTACCAGAAGTCGAACAAGAACATGCTGAACGAGGCGGAGCGCCACGCGCGGATCATCCGCTCGTACGAGCGGCAGTACGGGCGCGACCGCGTCGAGAAGCTGCTCGACGGGCTCCTGACCGTGGCGACGTCGGTCAACGCCTTCGAGCGCAGCCCAAAAGAGAAGCGGCGCCGTCTCATCTACTATCTGGAGGAGAAGGCCCCCCTCGAGGACTTCGAGCGTACGATCCTCGAGGCGATCCGCGAAGAGGCGGAATATTTCGACCTGATCCAGCGGACGCACATCATCAACGAAGGCTGGGCGACGTTCGTGGAGGCCGAGCTGCTGACGCGCCTGCTCACGGCGCAGGAGTGGGCCAGCATCTCGGTGCACCTCTGCAACCGGCCGGCGCCGTACACGATCGGCTACACGCTCTTCAAGTCGATCCGTGACGACGAGGGGTTCGACCGCGCCCTCCAGATTCGCCGCTACCACGAGGACGTGAGCCTGATCGACGAGACGCTGACAGACGATCTCGTCCGCCGCCTGGACATCTTCGTCTACGACCCGAAGGAGAAGCAGAAGAGCTACGATCTGGTCAAAGTCAAAGAAATGCTGATCAACCAGAAGCTCTACAAGGGCGAGCCGCGGATCGAGGTCGACCCGTCGTCCTGCGGCCGGGACCTGCTCCTCGTTCACCAGGACGAGGACCGCAAGCTCGAGCCGAAGCGCGTCGGACTCTTCCTGAAGGCCGTCTACGCGCTCTGGCGCAACCCTGTGAAGCTGCGCGCCAACGGCAAAGTCTACACCTACGACCGCCGGGGGCTGTCCTCGACCTAGCTATCCCCGATCCACGGCCGTCTCATCCGGACTCACGAACCGGTAGACGGGTTCAAGGCTTTCAACGCCGTCGGGACGGCTGCGCTCCAACTCCGCCTTGGTCATCGCCGCCCGCTCGTAAATCGCCTCGATGTCCGCGTCGTCGAGGAAGAGACCCTGGCGCCGGGCTTCGGCCACGAGCCACTCGCGGGTGAAGGACATCACGCGGCCGCCTCCAAGGCGGGATGTCGCCTGTGCCACCCGGCGCGCTGCTCGTACGCGTGGCCGATCCGGAACAGCACGCCCTCGTCAAACGCCTTTCCGATCAACTGCATTCCGACCGGCAGCCCGCCCGCGGTGAATCCGCAGGGGACGCTCAGCGAAGGGTGTCCCGTCAGGTTTGATGGAACCGTGAACCGGCCGATGTCGGCCGGCGCGCCGGCCGCGTTCTGCTCGAGCGTGATCGCGGGGCAGGGCATCGTCGGCGTGACGATGGCGTCGACGCGCTCGAGCGCCCGCGACAGGTCGCGGCACCACAGCGCGCGGATCTGCGCCGCCTGCTGGTACTCCGCGGCCGTGTAGCATATGCCGGCGGCGATGCGCTGGCGCGCGCGCCGTCCGTAGTCCGCCCACTGCCGGCGCATCCGAGGCGCGTGCACGCCGAAGGCCTCGCCCGCGATCAGGACGCGGCCGGCCGCATCAGTGTCCGCGGCCCGCGGCAGGTCCACCGGCTCCAGCCGAGCCCCCCACTCTTCGAACTGCGCGAGCGCGACGCGCACGAGGCGATCGACGTCGGGATCGAGGCGCTCGAAAAAGAATTGGGCGGGTACTCCGAGCCGCAGGCCGCGCACATCCGCGCCGATCTCCGCGGCGTAGTCCGGTACCGCGCGATTCGCGGCGGTGGGGTCGTGCGGGTCGGGCCCGGCCATGGCCCGCAAGAGCAGGGCGCAATCTGCGACCGTGCGCGCCATCGGCCCGACGTGATCCATGCTCCAGCTCAGCGGAAACACGCCGTGGCGGCTCACGCGCCCGTAGGTCGGCTTGAGCCCGACGACGCCGCAGAAGCTCGCCGGTCCGCGGATGGATCCGCCGGTGTCTGAGCCTGTGGCGGCGACCGCGAGTCCCGCGGCGAGGGCGTTCCCCGAGCCGCCGCTCGAGCCGCTGGCGTGGCGCGACGTATCCCACGGGTTGCACGGGACGCCGAAGACGTCGGCGCCGCCGGTGGCGAACTCGTTGGTGTTGGTCTTGCCGAGAAGGATCATGCCCGCCTCGCGGAGGCGCCGAACCACCGTCGCGTCGGCGTCGGGGACGAACTCCAACAGCGCGCGCGAATGACACGTGGTTCGGACGCCGCGCGTGAAGACGATGTCCTTGTGGGAGATCGGCAGGCCGTGCAGCGGCCCTCGACGGCGGCCGGCCGCGATCTCCCGTTCCGCCTCGCGCGCCTCGTGCAGCGCCGTCTCGGCGCACACCGTGATGTAGCTGTGGAGCATGTCGTTGTGCCGTTCGATCCGGCCGAGCAGCGCGGTGACGAGTTCGACCGGCGAGAGCGCCCGCCGCTCGATCCGGCGGCTGAGTTCCGCGGCGGGGAGGTAACAGAGGCCGGCGCCGGCGACCTCGCGGGCTGCACGTTCCATAAGACCGATTAGTTCCAGGCGCGTCACCCCACCCCTCCGTCCGGGATTCCGGGACGATGGCCCCGACCTTACCGTACAATTGGCACAGCGCGGACTTGGGGTGGACGAGTCGGGCAAATCGTTCGGGGCGAACTTCTTGTGCGTGGTCAGCGAGGTGGGTGGTTGAGGCGGTGACGGATGCGCTTGCGGCGCGGGGGCCCGGGAACTCGCTGACCGATGTCGGCGCGATCCGCGTGGGACACGTGACGCTCGTGTCCGGCGACGGACCGCTCGTTCCCGGCAGGGGTCCGGTGCGAACCGGCGTGACGGTGATCGTGCCGGGCGAGGACGTGTACCGCGACAAGTGCGCGGCCGGCGTCCACGTGATCAACGGCTTCGGCAAGATGCTCGGGCTCGCCCAAGTGCAAGAGCTGGGCCGCCTGGAGAGCCCGATCGCGCTTACCGGCACCTTGTCCGTGTGGCACGCCGCGGACGGCCTGACGGACCACCTCCTCCGCCGGCATCCGGAGATCGGACGCATCGGGCCGACGTGCAATCCCGTCGTCGGTGAGTGCAGCGACGCCCGCCTGAACGACATTCAGGGGCGCCACGTGCAGCCGCATCACGTACTCGAGGCCATCGAGCGGGCGAGTGAATCGCCGGTCGAGGAAGGCGTTGTGGGCGCCGGCACGGGGATGGTCTGCTACGGCTTCAAGGGCGGGATCGGCTCGTCGTCACGGACGGGACACTCCGGGCCGCTCAACCGCACGGTGACGCTTGCCGGGCTCGTGCTGGCGAACTTCGGCCGGCGTGAAGCGCTTCGGATCCACGGCTGCCCCGTCGGGGCGTTTGTGCGGGACGCGGCGCCTCATGCCCCGGCGCGAGGCGGCGGGTCCGTCGCCGCCGATGCCGGCCGCGGGGGTTCCGTGATCGTCATTCTGGCCACCGACGCGCCGCTGACATCGCGGCAGCTGACGCGGGTGGCGCGCCGCGCCGCCGCGGGGCTGGCCCGCACGGGGTCCGTGTACAGTCACCACAGCGGAGATTTCGCGCTCGCGTTCAGCACCGCGCGCGCGTACCCGCCGTACCTGTCCGACGAGAACGATCTGCTGAACCCGCTGTTCGAGGCCGCCGCCGACGTGACGGAAGAGGCGGTGATTCGCGCGCTGCTCTGCGCCGAGCCGATGACCGGCCGCGACGGCCATCACGTCGACGCTCTCGACCCGGAGACGCTGCGAGAGGCATGGGCGCGGTGGCGCGCGTCCGGCGGGACGGCCGGGTCCACACTCGACATCGAAGCGCTCGTGGGGCCGCGCGTGCCCCGGGCGCGCGCGTGAACGTGCTCGAAGTCAAACGCCGGCTCGACGGCAGTGTGCGGACATACCCGTGCGAGGCGGTAGAGGCCGATCGGGACCACGCCGTCCTGCTGTACCGGCTGCCGGGGCAGGGCCGGGTGGCCGGCCTCGTGCTGCCGGCCGGGACGCTCACCCTTGCCTACTACTGGGCGGACCGTCCTTACAACGTATATCACTGGATCGCCCCGTCGGGTGAGACACTCGCCTACTACTTCAATTTGAGCGGCCCCGTCATTATCGCCCGCGACCGGCTGGAGTGGGAAGACCTCGAGGTCGACGTGCTGGCGACGCCGGACGGCCGGGTGCAAATTCTGGATGAAGACGCAGTCCCGGAGTCGGCCGCGCCCCGCCTCCCGGAGATCGCCCGCGCCCGGGAGCGGGTCCTCGCCGACCGGCCGGCGGTCTCGCGGGACGTCGAGCGGGCGTCGCGCGCCTTCCTGGCCGGCTCTGGCGCCGTCCGCCCGTGAATCGGTTTCGGGGGCGGGTCGCGCTGGTCACCGGCTCGAGCCGGGGCATCGGCCGTGCGGTCGCGCAGGCCTTTGCGCGGGAGGGCGCGGCTGTCGTCCTGAACGCGGCGCGCTCGATCGGGGACGCGCGCACGGTCGCGCAGGCGATCGGCGCCTCCGGCGCCAGAGCCGTCGCCGTTCAAGCGGACGTGAGCCGTCCCGCGGAGGCCCGGCGCCTCGTGGCCGAGGCCGTTCGGGCGTTCGGCCGGCTCGACGTCCTCGTGAACAACGCCGGCTTCACCGATCGCACACCGTTCCGGGAGATCGACGAGGACGTATGGCGGCGGATGATGGACGTCCACGTCACCGGGCCGTTCTTTGCGTCGCAGGCGGCGGCGGAGGTGATGACGGCACAGGGCGGCGGCGTCATCCTCAACGTCGCGTCGATGCAGGGCATCGACCCGGGCGCCGGCGCCGTCCACTACAGCGTCAGCAAGGCGGCCGTCATCATGCTGACGCGGTGTCTTGCGCGCGACCTGGCGCCGGGCATCCGCGTGAACGCGATCGCGCCGGGATACACGGAGACGGCGTTCCACGCCGGCCGCACGATCGCGGACCGCGAGGCGATCGCGGCGCGCATCCCGCTCGGCCGCTTCGCGCAGCCGGAGGAGGTGGCCAAGGCCGCGGTGTTTCTCGCGTCCGACGACGCCTCGTACACGACCGGCCACACGCTCGTTGTCTCGGGCGGCGTGGTGATCTGAGAACCCTCGGCCCTGCCAATCGACGGAGGTGCGGGATGGTGGCGTTTGATCACGTCGCAATCGCGGTTCGCCGGATCGCGGACGGCGAACCGATGCTGCGGGAGCTCCTCGGTGCGAGCCCCGGCGAGAGCGGGGACGGCCGCGGCTTCACGTTCCAGCAGTACACCCTGCCGGGCGGAGTCATCGAGCTGCTGCAGCCGCGCGGCGACGACAGCTTCCTCCACCGGTTCCTGCGGGACCGCGGCGAGGGGCTGCACCACATCACTCTGAAGGTGTCCGGCCTCGAGTCGTGGGCGGCCCGTCTGCGCGCCGCCGGCTACCGCGTCGTGGGCGAGAATTACGAGAACCCGGCGTGGCGCGAGCTGTTCCTGCATCCGAAGAGCGCGCACGGCGTGTTGGTCCAGTTTGCGGAGACGCTCGAGCGGTAGTGAAGCGCGACATCTGGTGTCTCGTCGCCTTCCGGACGTGCCGCGGCGTCGCCGCGGGCCTCATCAACGTGGCGTTTCCGTACCTCGTCCTGCGCCAGCTCCACGCCACGCCGCTGGCTCTCGGGTTTCTGTACACTGCGGGCGCCTTCGGGACCGCGGTCATCGGCTTCGTGTGCGGCTTTCTCGCCGACGCGCTCGGCCGGAAGTTCATGCTGGGCGTCCTTGGCGCGCTGCTGCCGGTGAGCGCGCTCCTGGTGTACCTGTCGACGAATCGGTGGGTCTTGTTTGTCGCGACGTTCATCGGCGGATTCTCCGCCACCGGCTCGCTCGCGAGCGGCGGGGTCGGCGGCGCCGCGATGCCCGTGCAGAGCGCCCTGCTGGCCGATGTCACCAGCGCGGACGAGCGGACGGTCTGGTTCGCCCGGTTCGCCTTTCTCAGCGGGCTGACGGGCGCGGCGGGCGCGCTGGCCGCGCGCGTGGTCCCGGTGCGGCCGGGCTTTTTGGTCGCCTGCGTCATCGCCGCGGCGGGGACGCTGGCCCTCATTCCGGTCACGCCCTCGCGACCCGCGCGCGAGCTACTCCGCCTGCCCAGTCTCGGGACGATCAGCAAGTTCACGATCACGGGCGTGCTGAACGGTTTTTCCCAGGGGCTCGTCACGCCGTTTCTGATTCCGTTCTTCGTCATCGTCTACCACCTGCCGCGGGAGCAGATGGCCGTGGCCGCGGCCCTGAGCGGCCTCGCCGCGTCGGCCGCCATGCTGGGCGCGGCCTCGTTGGAGAGCGCGCTCGGATGGGTGCAGAGCATCATCCTGACGCGCGCCGCGGGCATCGTGCTCTTTGTCCTCTTGCCGCTCGTGCGCGTATTGCCCGTCTCGCTGGCCATCTACATGCTGGCGCCGGCGCTTCGGGTCATCGCCGCGCCCATCCAGCAGTCGGTGCTGAGCGAGATGGTGCTCGAGGAAGAGCGGAGTCGGGCGTTGGGGATCAACCAGGTCGCGCGTCTGACCAGCGCGTCGACCGGAACGGTGCTGGCGGGGTACCTGTTTCATATCGCCGCGCTCGCGGCCCCGTTCTACCTCTACGCGGCCGTGGCCGGCGGCAACCTCTTCGTGTACCGGCTGTTTTTCGGCGGGACGGGCCGCTCCGCCCGGGCGGCGGCGCGCCGCGCGAAACCTACGATTCCTTGAGCTTTTTCGCGAAGTCCGCGGGCTTGACGTTCTCGATGAACCGCTTGAACTCTTCCACCTCGTGCTCGTCGAAGGCCTTCTTCAGCTGGATCGCCGTGGCCGCGACCTTGTCCTCGACGAAGATCGGCGCGGACGTCCGCAGCGCGATCGCGATCGCGTCGCTCGGCCGGGAGTCGACGACCACGTCGGCGCCGTTGCGCTGGAGGTGAATCTCCGCGAAGTACGTGCCGTTCTGAATGTCCGTGACCACGATGCGGCTGATGCTGACCGTGAGGTGCTGCAGCATCTGCTTGATGAGATCGTGCGTCATCGGCCGCGGCATCTGCACACCCTGAAGCTGAAAGGCGATTGACTGGGCCTCCGAGCCGCCGATCCAGATCGGCAGCGCGAGCGTCTCCGCCTGATCGACCAGCAGCACGACCGGGTTCATCTGCTGGTCCATCGCGACGGTCTTCACCTTCATTGTGATCATGTACGACCTCCGCTCGCGACCCTGGCGTCGGCTCATTCTACTCGACCCGTGATGTGCCCTTCTCGCGCCGCGCGAAGACACTACACTACTGTTGTTATTCCCACGTGGTCCGCGGCCGACGGGGCAGGGGGGCGGCGTGCGTGACCCGAAATAGGGCGGCGTGAAGCGGCCGGCCGCATCCGGGTTTTGTGCAGTGCTCGTGATGTTTTGCTCCGTGTTCGCTTCCGCCGGCGCAACGGGCGCGGCGGCCTCCGCCCCCGCGGCGATCTCCGCCGGCGCCACGACGGCGGGCGCCGTCTGGGGACCCGTCCCGGTGCCGCGCCTGCGCCTGTCGCTGCTGCCGTCGCGCGGCGCCGTGTTCACGTCGAACGTCGTGCGCAGCGCGCTCCGTTATCTCGGCCGCCCGTATCGGTGGTCCGGCATCGGTCAACGCGGGTTCGACTGTTCGGGACTGGTGGTCCGCGTGTTCGGCGCGCTCGGCGTCGTCCTCCCGCACTCGTCGGCCGCGCAGTATCAGGCCGGGACCGTGGTGCCCGCCGCGCTGCTCGATCCGGGCGACCTGGTGTTCTTCCACACGTACACCAGCGGTCCGTCGCACGTCGGCATCTACCTCGGCGCGGGGCGCTTCATCCACGCGTCGGCGTCCGGGGGCGTGGTGGTGTCGTCGATGACCGAGCCGTACTATCGCAATCGGTACCTGGGGGCGCGCCGGTACTAAGCGCCCCACCTCGTGTCGCTCAACGTACGTCTCAGCACCGCGATCGCGCTCGGTAAGACCGCGGCGACGCTCAGCCGCGTCCTGGGCCGCGGGGGCGGCACCACGATGCCCGGACGCGTCGCGCGCGCTGTTGAGCCGAACGTCGTCGGCCTGCTCGCCGGGCGGCTGCGCGGCGGCACCGTTCTCGTCGCCGGCACGAACGGGAAGACCACGACGGCGCACCTCATCGCCCACCTCATGCGCGCGGAGGGCCGCCGCGTCGTGCACAACCGCGCGGGCGCGAACCTCGCTGCCGGGATCGCGTCGGCGCTCGTCGAACACGCGGACCTGCGCGGCGCCCCGGCGGGCGACCTCGGCATTTTCGAGGTGGACGAGGCGACGGTGCCCCGCGTGGTGCCGGCGCTGGCGCCCAGGGTCGCCGTGTTCACGAACCTCTTTCGGGACCAGCTCGACCGGTACGGCGAGATCGACTACATCTCCGGCCTGTGGCGCGCCGCGGGGGCCCGCCTGTCCACGGGGTTCGTGCGTGTCGCGAACGCCGACGACCCGCTGGTGTACGACGCGGTACGCGAGATGCCGGGCACGCTCGTGACCTACGGCCTCGACGACGACCGCCACGCGCTGCCGGCGCTCGAGCACACCGCGGAAGCGCGGTACTGCTACCGCTGCGGAACGCCGTACGTGTACGCGGTGACGTACTTCGGCCACATGGGCCGCTACCGCTGCCCGACCTGCGGCGTCGCGCGACCGGCCCCCGACCTCGTCGCCCGCGAGATCGTGCTCGACGGGCCCGACGGCGCCGAGTTCACAATCGACGCCGGGCCCGCCGGCCGCGCGGCGGTACGGACGCGCCTTCCCGGCCTCTACAACGTCTACAACATCCTCGCGGCGGCCGGCGCCTCGCTGCAACTCGGGGCGACGCTGGCCCGCGCCGCCGGCGCGGTCGGCTCGTTCCTGCCGGCGTTCGGTCGCGCCGAGCGCATGACGCTCGACGGGCGCGACGTACAGATTCTGCTGGTGAAGAACCCCGCGGGATTCAACGAAGTGCTGCGCACCGTGCTCGCCGGCGGACCGCTGCCGGTGGTGCTCATCGCGATCAACGACCTGATCGCGGACGGCCGGGACGTCTCGTGGCTGTGGGATGTGGACTTCGAGATGCTCGCCGGGCGGGTGGGGCGCGTCGTCGTGTCCGGGCTCCGCGCCGAGGACATGGCGGTGCGCCTCGAGTACGCCGGTCTCCCGGCGCACGCGATTGAGGTGGAGCGGTCGTTCGACGCCGCGATCGACCGCGCGCTCGGGTTGGCGACGTCGGGCCGTCTGTTCATCCTGCCGACGTACACATCGATGCTCGCGATCCGCGCCGTGCTCGAGCGCCGCGGCGTGGTGGGCAGGTTCTGGGAATGACGCCGGTGCTGCGGATCTGCCACCTCTACCCGGATCTGCTCAACCTCTACGGCGACCGCGGCAACATCATGGTGTTGGTCACCCGCGCGCGCCGCCGCGGCATCGAGGTGACGGTCAGGGACGCCGGGCTCAACGACGACATCGGCCCCGACGACGCGGACCTGTTCTTCGTGGGCGGCGGGGAAGACCGCCAGCAGCGGATCGCGGTCGGCGACCTTGTCGGGCCGAAACGCGCGTCCCTCGAGGCGGCGGTCGCGGACGGCGCCGTGGTGCTGGCCGTCTGCGGCGGGTACCAGCTGATCGGGCGCTACTACCGGCCGGCCGAAGGTGACGACCTCCCGGGCCTCGGGCTGCTGGACCTGTGGACCGAGCACGCGGGGCCGGCGTCGCCGCGTCTCATCGGCAACCTCGTGATCCGGCCGGACGGGGGCGAGCCGCCGCTCGTGGGGTTCGAAAACCACGGCGGCCGCACGTTCCTCGGCCCGGGCGCGCGGCCGCTCGGCCGCGTCGTGGTCGGCTTCGGCAACAACGGAACGGACAAGACCGAAGGGGCCGTCTCCGGCCGCGTCTACGGGACGTATTTGCACGGTCCGCTGCTGCCGAAGAACCCGGCATTCGCGGACCGGCTCATCCGAGAAGCGCTGAGCCGCCGCTTTCCGGGGACCGTACTTGCGCCGCTGCCCGATATGTTTGAGGCCAAGGCCCGCGAGGCGATGCTGACCCGCTTAGGAGCGAAGAGCGCCGAGCGCTCTCGTGAGGGGAGGGGCGGGGCGCGCTAGCGTGGTAGGTTGGTCGTGTGGAAGTGGTCCACCCGATCGTCAGACGGTGGCAGCGCGAGGCGCTCGAGGACCCCGAGCGGTTCTGGGACCGGGCCGCCCGCGCGCTGCTGTGGATCCGGACCTGGGATCGCGTTTTCAAGTGGCAGTATCCCGACTTCCGCTGGTTTATCGGCGCCCAGACGAACCTCGCCGCAAAAAGGCCGTGAACCTGGGCCGGGATCCCGGCGACGTGTCCACGATCGAGGATGAGCGCTCCGTCGGCGAAGCTCGGGAGGCGTGGCGCGTCATTCAGGCTGAAATCACGGCGGGCCGCTGAGGGGCCGGCCCGACGATCCGGGGGGATCGACACGATGGCGAAAGTGTCTAGCGCCGTCAACATCGCCGACCTGCGGCTCATGGCGCAGCGGCGGATGCCGAAGCCGATCTTCGACTACGTCGACGGCGGGGCAGAAGACGAGGTGACGCTCCGCGAAAACCGCCGGGCCTTCGAGGAGGTCACCTTCCGGCCGCGGCACGGCGTCGCGGTCCCGGAAGTCGATCTGAGCGTCCGGGTGCTGGGTCAGGATCTTGCGCTGCCCATTCTTCTCGCCCCCGTGGGATACTGCCGCATGTTCCACCCGCAGGGCGAAGTCGCCGCGGCCCGCGCCGCGGGCGAAGCGGGCACCGCGTACATCCTGTCGACCGCGTCGGGCCACCGGCTCGAGGATGTAAAGGCCGCGACGCGCGGCCCGGCGTGGTTTCAGCTGTATTTGACGGGCGGTAGGGAGGCGGGGATTGATGCGCTGACGCGCGCCCGGGCGGCGGGCTACTCCGTTCTCGTGATCACGATCGACACGTATGTGATCGGCATGCGGGAACGCGACCACCACAACCACACGTCCGTGCTCCTCGGCGACGATCCGTTCGCGAAGATTCCCTACCTGCCCGGCATCCTCGCGCATCCAGGCTGGCTCATCGATTTTCTGCTGGACGGCGGGGTGCATCCACTGCCAAACATCGTCACGCCCGGCGTCGGACCGATGAAGCTCCGCGACGTCGGCAGTCTGATCCGGACCTCGTTCACCTGGGACGACCTGCCGTGGATCCGCGAGATCTGGCCCGGCCCGGTCGTCTTCAAAGGCGTGCTGACCGCGGAGGACGCGCGGCGCGCCGTCGACGCCGGCGCGGTGGGGGTGGTGGTATCCAACCACGGCGGACGGCAGCTCGAGTCGTCGCCGGCCACGCTGCGCGCGCTCCCGGAGGTCGTGGCCGCGGTAAACGGCCGGGCCGAAGTGCTGCTCGACGGCGGCATCCGGCGCGGCACCGACGTGATGAAGGCGCTTTGTCTCGGCGCGAAGGCGGTGCTGATCGGCCGCGCGTACGCCTACGGGCTCGGGGCTGCCGGCGAGGCGGGTGTCGCGCGGGCGATCGAGATTCTCAAGGCCGACCTCGTGCGCAACCTCAAGCTGCTGGGATGCGGGACCGTGTCGGCGCTCGACCGGTCGTACGTCAACGCGCCGGCCGGGGCGGCCGCGGTGCGGCCGGCCGCGACGGCGAACCGGGCGTTTTGAGGCTACGCGGACGCGGCGCCGCCCGGCGGGGGCGCCGCGT
>DASSJF010000051.1 GCA_035691305.1 bacterium | reverse complement strand
GGCTACGGCCATCTTACCCACCTACGGGGTTTTTGCGACCCGGGTTCAGGAGACGGGGGCGCCGCTCGGGATGTCTTTCTCCGGTTCCAATAAAATTACTTGATCCCCGTGGCTGGCCGCGAGCAGCATGCCCTGCGACTCCACGCCGCGGACCTTCCGAGGCTGGAGGTTGGCCACCACCACGATCTTGCGTCCGACGAGGTCGGCCGGCTTGTAGTACTGGGCGATGCCGGCTGCGAGCGTGCGGGTCTCGTCGCCGATCTTGATCCGCAGCTCCAGCAGCTTGTCCGCGCCCGCGACCGGTTTGGCTTCGAGCACCTCCGCGATCCGCAGCTGGATCTTCTTGAACTCGTCGATCGAGATCACCGCGTTCCCCCTTGTCGTGACGTCTCCGTCGCCCGCCGCCGCTGTCCGCGACTTCGCCGCGGGCTTGGTTTCGATCCTCGGAAAGATCGGGCGCCCCGGCCGCAGGCGCGAGCCCGCTTCGAGTCCGCCCCACCGCGCGGCTTCGGGCAGGTGTGTCGCGGCGGGCGAGCCCTCGAGACCGAGCTGCTGCCACGCCCGTTGGGTCGCGGCCGGGAGCCACGGCGACAGGAGCACCGTCGCGATGCGCGCCGCTTCCAGCGTGTGGTAGAGAATCGTCCCCGCCCGCTCGGTGTTGCCGGCGGCGAACTCGCGCCACGGCGCCTCGCGGTCGAGGTAGGTATTGGCCGCGCCGAGGATCTCCCAGATCGCCTCGAGCGCGGCGCGAAAGTCCAGCCGCTCGATGAGACCGTCGAGCCGCCCGGCGACCGCCGCGGCCGTCTCGCGGAGACCCGCGTCGCCGCCGGCGTCCGGCCCCCGCGCCGGGACCCGCCCGCCGACGTGCCGCTCGACGAGCGGCAGCGCGCGGTTGAGGAGGTTGCCGTAGTCGTTCGCGAGGTCCGAGTTGAAGCGGTGGATCAGCGCGGGCTTACTGAAGTCGCCGTCCGACCCGAACGGGATCTCCCGCAGCAGGAAGTACCGGATCGCGTCGACCGCGACGTCGACTTCGGCGCCGGATTCGGCCGCGATCTCTTTGGCGAGCGCGTACGGGTCGAGCACCGTCCCGAGCGACTTGCTGAACTTCTGCCCCCCGAACGTCAGCCAGCCGTGGGCGAACGTCTCCTTGGGCACCGCGATCCCCGCGGCGTGCAGGATGATCGGCCAGATCACCGCGTGGAACCGCACGATCTCCTTGCCGACGAGGTGCACGTCGGCCGGCCAGTACCGCGCGAACTCCTCCGGGTCGTCGAGATAGCCCGCCGCCGTGATGTAGTTGGTCAGCGCGTCGATCCAGACGTAGATCACGTGCTTCGGGTCGAACGGCACCGGGATGCCCCACGTGAACGTGGTGCGGCTGACCGCGATGTCCTTGAGGCCGGAGCGCAGGAGCGACAGGACCTCGCTCCGCGGTCCGTCCGGCTGGAGGACGTGCGGGTGCGCCTCGATGTACTCGAGCAGCCAGTCGCGGTACTTGGAGAGCCGGAAGAGGTACGACTCCTCCGACGTCCACTCGACCGGCCGGTTCTTGTGGATGGGACAGGTCTTGTTCGGCCCGAGCTCCGACTCGGCGTAGTAGCTCTCGCACGGCGCGCAGTACCAGCCCTCGTAGGTCCCCTTGTAGATGTCGCCCGACCGGTACAGGCGCGTGAAGATCTCCTGGACCACCTTGACGTGCCGGGGCTCGGTCGTGCGGACGAAGTCGTCGTTCGAGATGTTGAGGCGGCGCCACAGCGTCTTGAACTCGGCGGCGATCCGGTCGCACCACTCCTGCGGCGACACATGGTTGCGCTCGGCGACCCGCTGGATGTTGACGCCGTGTTCGTCGGTGCCGGTCAGGAAGAAGACATCGTACCCGGCGAGCCGTTTGAACCGCGCCGCCACGTCGGCCGCAATGGTGGTGTACGAGTGCCCGATGTGCGGCACGTCGTTCACGTAGTAAATCGGTGTCGTGATGTAATAGGTCGTCATTTCGATCCCTCCAAAAACCAAACGCCCCTCGTCTCTGGGACGAGAGGCGGACGCCTCCGTGGTACCACCCACGTTTGCCCGAACGATCGGGCCTCAGCGGTTCCTCGACGGGCCCGTGGACGCCGGGATCCCGTCTCCAGAACGCCGCCCTGTCACGCGAGCGCCGCGTCCGCGCCTACTTGGCAGGTGCCGTTCGGCCGGCAGCTCCGGAGCCATGTTCGGTTCGCCGCTCCCGCCGGCTTGCACCTGATCCGGCTCGCTCAGCCCGCTCGGCTGCCGCGGGCTCCGGGTCGGCGGGCGAACCTACTCCCGCTCCGTCATTGCTTTCGTCTACTGTAGGGGGACCGGCCGCGACTTGTCAATGGCCGCATCACAGAC
>DASSJF010000050.1 GCA_035691305.1 bacterium | reverse complement strand
GCCGAGAGCCACGGGGTGCCGGCCGTCCCCGGGTTCCGGCCCGATTCAGACGCCGTGGATGCGGCGACGTTCGCCGCGGCGGCGGACCGGCTCGGCTACCCGGTGCTGGTCAAGGCCGCGGCCGGCGGCGGCGGGCGCGGGATGCGGATCGTGCCGCGTGCGGAAGACCTGCGCGCGGCGCTCGGCGCCGCCGAGCGGGAGGCGCGCGCCGCCTTCGGCGACGGCCGGCTCTTCCTCGAACGGCGGCTCGCGGACGTGCGCCACGTCGAAGTCCAGATCCTCGCCGACGCGCACGGGCACACGGCGGCGCTCGGCGAGCGGGAGTGCAGCGTGCAGCGGCGGCATCAGAAACTGATCGAGGAATCACCGTCGCCGGGGGCCGATCCCGCCACCAGGGTGAAGCTCGCGGCCGCGGCCGTGGCCGTCGCGCGGGCCGCCGGCTACGTCAACGCGGGCACGGTCGAGTTTCTGCTGGCGCCCGGCGGGCGCTTCTACTTCCTCGAGGTCAACACCCGGCTGCAGGTCGAGCATCCCGTGACGGAGCTGGTCACGGGCGTGGACTTGGTCAAAGCGCAGCTCCGGATCGCCGCCGGCGAGACGCTCGCGCGCGCGGGAATTTCGGACGACGGCGCGGCGCCGCGGGGCCACGCGCTGGAGTGCCGCGTCTGCGCCGAGGATCCCGCGGAGGGGTTCCGGCCGTCGCCGGGGCCGATCCTCGTCCTCGACGAACCGGCCGGCCCCGGCATTCGGGTCGATTCCGGCATCCGGGAAGGATGGGAGGTACCCGCGGCCTACGACTCGCTCCTGGCCAAGGTGATCGTGTGGGAGCGCACGCGGGAGGCCGCCGTGGCGCGGATGGAGCAGGCGCTTCGCGGCTACGTGATTCTCGGCTGCGGCACCAATCTGAACTTCCTGCAAGACGTCCTCCGGCACGCGGCGTTCCGCCGCGGGGAGACGCCGACCGATTTCCTCGAGCGGCACTTCACGGGGTGGCGACCGGCGCCGTCGGAGCTCGCCCTCGGACTCGCCGCGGCCTTCGCCGAGGCCGAGACGCCGGGTCGGCGCGGCGGCGAGAACGGCGGACGGACCCGGGATTGGGATCCGTGGAACGTTGGATCCGGCTGGCGGCTCGGGGGCGGGCGTGACTGAGGACGGCACGACCCGCGTCGGCGGCCGGGCGATCCGGCTCCGCCTCGAGCGGCTGGACTCCACCACATGGTGCGTCACCGGCGAGGACGGCGTGTCGCACCTCGCGCGGGCCACGGCGCGGGCGGGGACTCGATGGATCCACCTCGACGGCCAAACGCTTGCCGTGCGGGCCGGGGACGCCGCGGCAGATGGAGGCACGGGGCGCCGCACCGGACGCCGCGCGGCGCACAAGGACACGCTGGAGGTCCCGATACCGGGCGCCGTGACGCGGGTCGCCGTACGCGAGGGCGACATCGTCGTCGCCGGACAACCCATCGTCGTCGTCGAGGCGATGAAGATGGAGCACGTGATCCGGGCGCCCCACGGCGGCCGCGTTGTCGCGCTGCGGGTGCGCCAGGGCGAGCAGGTAGACGCCGGCGCGGTCGTGGCGGAACTCCGGCCGGTGGAAACGCCGGGGGCGGACGGGGAGCGCGGATGAGCCGGCGCGTCCCACCGCGGGTGCGGGTCTTCGAAGTGGGACCTCGCGACGGCCTCCAGAACGAGACGGCCGTGCTCGCACTCGACGACAAGGTGGAGTTCGTGCGGCGTCTCGCCGCGTGCGGCCTGCCCCAGATCGAAGCGGGCGCGTTCGTTCGGGAGGATCGCGTCCCGCAGATGGCGGGCACGGACGCGCTCGTTCGCCGGCTCACGCGGGGCGACACGGGGCGGCCCGCGATGGCCGCCGGTGACCGGCCCGTGTTGTCCGCGCTGGTGCCGAACCGCCGCGGCATGGAGCGCGCGCTCGCCGCCGGCGTCCGCGAAGTCGCGGTGTTCACCGCGGCGTCCGACGCGTTCGCGCGGCACAACATCAACATGACCGTGGCCGAGTCGCTGGCGCGGTTCCGCGACGTGGTGGCCATGGCGCGCGGCGCCGCGATGCGAGCGCGCGCCTACGTCTCGACGGCGTGGTGGTGTCCGTACAGCGGCCGGGTGCCGCCTGCCGCGGCCCGGCGCGTCGCATCCGCGCTCGCCGAGATGGGCTGCTACGAGATCGCGCTCAGCGACACGATCGGCGCGGCGACGCCGGGCGAAGTCGCCGCGCTCGTCGAGCAGGTGGCGGGGGACATCTCGATCGCGCGCGTCGCCGTCCACCTGCACGACACGCGCGGGACCGCGCTCGCCAACGTGCTCGCGGCGCTCGAGGCCGGCGTCACGACGGTCGACGCGGCCGCGGGCGGGCTCGGCGGCTGCCCCTACGCGCCCGGCGCCTCCGGCAACCTGGCCACGGAGGACCTCCTGTACATGCTGCGCGGCATGGGCGTGGAGACCGGCGTGGATCTCGACGCCGTCGCCGCCGCGTCGCGCTGGCTCGCCGGCCGGATCGGCCGTTCGCTCCCGAGCCGCTACCTCGCCGCCGGACCGGTCGTCCCCGAAGGCGGCCCCGCAGCGGAGGCCGGACGCGCGGCGGACGCGAAGTCGTAGCCGTGCGCGTTGGATTGATGCTCGTCAATCAGCACCCGCCGGCCGACTCGCTCGCCGACCGGTGGGGCGAGGTGCTGACGCAGGTCCGGCTCGCGCGCGGCCTCGGCTTCGACTTGATCGTTTTCGGCCAGCACTTCCTCGTCAACGAGTTCGCGATGCCGCAACCCGCCGTCTCGGTTGCGCGCGCGGCCGCCGAGGCGGGGACGATGCGCCTCGGCGTCTCCATCTACCTGCTGCCGCTCCTCAATCCGGTCCAGGTCGCGGAGGAAACCGCGAGCCTGGACGTCATCACCGGCGGCCGGTTCATCTTCGGCGTTGGGCTCGGCTACCGGGAGGTCGAGGATAACGCCTTCGGCGTCGGCAAGGGCCAGCGCGTCCGGCGCCTGCGGGACAACCTCCGCGTGATCCGGCAGTTGTGGGCGGGCGAGCCGGCCACGCTCGACACCTCGTACTGCCGCCTGGACGGCGTCCGCATCGGCCTGCGGCCGCTGCAGTGTCCCGGCCCGCCGGTGTGGATGGCGGCGAACAACGACCGCGCGGTCGAGCGCGCGGCGGAGCTCGGCGACACCTGGGTCATCAACCCGCACGCGACGCTCGCGACGATCGCGCGGCAGACCGGCATCTACCGGGCGGCGCTGGCGCGCGCCGGCAAACCGTTCCCCGCGGAGCTGCCGATGCGCCGCGAGCTGTTCGTCGCCGAGACCCCCGCGCGCGCGATCGAGTTGGCCCGCCCGTACGTGGAGAAAAAGTACGCGGCGTACGTGGCGTGGGGCCAGCACCGCGCGCTGCCCGAGGACGACGACATGACGCAGGCGTTCGAGGGCCTCGCGCAGGACCGGTTCATCCTCGGGGACCCGCCGCGCTGCGCCGACGAGGTCAACCGATGCGCCGAGCTCACCGGCGCCACCACGATGATCTTCCGCGTGAACTTCCCCGGCATGCCGCACGAGATCGTCACCGGCGCGATGCGCCTGCTCGCCGAGCAGGTGCGGCCGCGCCTGCGTCCGTAAGGGCCGCATGCCGGTAGACCTCATCGTCAAGAACGGCACGATCGTGAGTCCCGCCGCGAGCCGGCGCGGGCATCTGTTGATCCAAGACGGCAAGATCCTCGCGATCAGCGTCCGCGATGATCTGCCGGATGCGAAGCGTACGATCGACGCCTCCGGTCTCCACGTCCTGCCCGGACTGATCGACCCGCACGTGCATTTCCGCGTCCCGGGGCTCGAGTACAAGGAAGATTTCAACACCGGCTCGCAGGCCGCCGCCGCGGGCGGCATCACCACCGTCATCGACATGCCGAATGTGGTCCCGCTCACGTCCTCGGTGGCGGGCTTTCAGGCCAAGGCGGCCGCCGTCCAGGGGACTTCGTACGTCGACTTCGGCGTGTACGCCGTGATCGTCGAAGGCAGTCTCCGGGAGATCCTGCCCCTCGCGGAGGCCGGCGTCGTCGGCTACAAGATCTTCCTCGGCGAGACCGTGGGCAACATCCCGGCGCCGCCGGACGGTGAGATCATCGCGGCCTGGCGCCTCGTCGCGGAGACCGGGCTTCGCTGCGGCGTGCACGCCGAGGACAACGGGATCATTCACTACCTGCGCAAGCAGCTGCAGGACGCGGGCCGGACGGACCCGCTGGCGCACCTCGAGTCGCGGCCGTCCGTCGCCGAAGCCGAGGCCATCTCGCGCGCGATCCTCTTCGCGCGCGAAGCGCGCAGCAAGCTGATGATCTTCCACATGAGCGCGGCCGAGGGCGTCGACCTGCTGCGCCGCGGCAAGGACGGCGGCGTCGACGTGATGGGAGAGACGGGCCCCAACTATCTCCTCATGGAAGGCGAGGACATGGTGCGAATGCGGCTCGGCTCGCTCTTGAAGATCAATCCGCCGGTACGCTCGCGGGAGCACGCCGACGCGCTGTGGCGCGGCCTGCTCGACGGCACGATCGAAGTGCTCGGCACCGATCACTCGCCACACACGCGCGAGGAGAAGATGCTCGACAACCCGATGGGCGACATCTGGAAGGCGGCCGCCGGCTGGCCGGGGGTCGAGACGAACGTGCCGCTGATGCTGACGCAGGTCAACGCCGGACGGCTGACGCTCAACCACTACGTCAGGGTGCAGGCCGAAGGCCCGGCGCGTGCGTGGAACCTGTGGCCGCGCAAGGGCCACCTCGGCCTCGGCGCCGACGCCGACGTCACGATCGTGGACCTGCGCAGGGAAAGCACGATCGATCAGGAGCGGCTCCACAGCAAGAACAAGTTCACGCCGTTCCACGGCTTCCGCGTGACGGGCCTGCCGGTCTACACGATCGTCCGGGGGCGGGTCGTCATGGAGGGCGGCGAGATCGTCGGACGGCCGGAGGGACGGCTGCAGACGCCGATCGTCTAGCCGGCCGCCTCTCGTACTACGGCAGGCTCAACGCCGCTGAGGTTGTGGCGTATGCTTCTAACCGTCGTCGGGCCGGGCATCGTCATCGCCCTGGCGCTGCTCTATGGCGCTTGGCGCCGGCAATCCGCAACCCGAGCATTGGTCCGGCGCCTGGAGGCCGCGCGCGTCGCCGTCCACCCGGCGCGCTACAATTCACAGGAACTGGCCGGGCTGCCCTTGCCCGTGCAGCGGTATTTCCGCGCGGTGCTGAAAGACGGCCAGCCGCTCGTGTCGGCGGTCAACTTGACACAAACGGGCACGTTCAACACGAGCGAGAGCGGGGAACGGTGGAGGTCGTTCAGCTCGGCCCAGCGCGTCGTCACGAAGCGCCCGGGGTTTCTCTGGGATGCGCACGTCGCCGTGATTCCGGGTATCGCGGTGCGCGTACACGACGCCTACGTAGCCGGGCAAGGCGTCCTGCACGCCACCTTGTTCGGGCTGGTGAAGTTGGCCGACATGCGCGGCACGGGGAAAGTTGCCCAGGGAGAACTGATGCGTTTCATCGCGGAGGCGGCGTGGTACCCCACGGCGTTCCTGCCGAGCCAGGGCGTACAGTGGGAAGCGGTCGACGATGCGTCGGCGAAGGCGACGCTGCGGGACGGCGATATCACGGTGACCCTGCTGTTTCGATTCAATCGCGCCGACCTGATCGAGTCGGTGCGTGCCGAAGCCCGTGGCCGCAGCATAAAGAGCAGCGTGGTGCCCACGCCCTGGGAGGGGCGCTGGTGTAACTACGAACTCCGCGAGGGTATGCGAATACCGCTTGAAGGCGAAGTTGCCTGGCTGCTTGCCGAGGGGCCCAGGCCTTATTGGCGGGGCCGTCTCACCCGCGTGACATATGAATTCGCCCGATAAGGCACTTGTCGCCGCCGGCCGTCTCACACGGACGACCGGACAAAATCGAGTAAGATGGATTAGTGTCATGATTGTCGGCTTCAATTTCATCTAGCGGGCCGCGGGGGTCGGCGCGCGGTCCGGCGCCGGACGGTCCGCCGGCGGGAAGAGGAACGGAGGGGGATGAATGGCGGACAGCTTCGTGGACCGGGTGAGGAGCCGCACGCAGAGGTCGCGGGCGGTGTACGAGGAGGCGCGGCTCGTGATGCCGGGCGGGGTGGCCGCAAACACGAAGGCCATCTCACCGTACCCCCTCTACTTCGACAAGGCGCAGGGCGCCTATCTCACCGACATCGACGGGAACACGTACATCGATCTCGTGATGGGCTTGGGCATCCACATCCTGGGCCACGCCCCGGCGTCGGTCATGACGGCGGTCCGCGAACGCCTGTCCTCGGGTACGCTGCCGGGCATGGCGACGGAACTCGAAGTCGAGCTCGCGCGCAAGGTGCGGCGGCACATGCCCTACGCCGAGATGGTCCGCTTCGTCAACTCCGGGACCGAAGCCACGCTGATGGCGCTCCGGGTCGCGCGCGCGTACCGGAAGCGAGACAAGATCGGGAAGTTCGAAGGGAACTACGACGGACAGCACGACCTCGTCCAGGTCAGCACTAATACGGTCGCCGGCCCGGTCGACGCTCCCGAGCCGTCGCTCAACCACATCGGCGTGGCGCGGAGCACGCTGCGGGACCTCGTGATCCTGCCTTACAACGATCCGGATCGGGCTGCGGCGCTCATCACCGCGCACGCCGATGAGCTGGCCGGCGTCATCATGGAGCCCGTGGCCGGGTTCGGGATGGGCTGCGTGCCCGCCACACGCGAGTTTCTGGGCGCGATCCGCGAGGTGACCGCCGAACACGGCATCCCGCTCATTCTCGACGAGGTGGTGACCAACTTCCGGCTCGGCCTCGGCGGGGCGGGCGAGTACTACGGCGTCAAACCCGACCTCGTGACGCTCGGCAAGATCCTCGGCGGCGGCTTCCCGATCGGCGGGTACGGCGGCCGGCGCGACCTGATGGAGCGGTTTGTGACGCTCACCGGCAGGCCGTCCGACCGTTCTGAAAAGATCAGCCAGTCCGGCACCTTCTCCGGCAACGCCGTGTCCATGGCCGCCGGCCTCGCGACGATCACGGTACTCGAGGAGGGCGCGGCGGCATTCTACGCCCGCCTCGACGCGCTGACCGAACGACTGACGGGCGGCTTGAAGAAGCTTGCCGGGGGCCAAGGGATCGCGCTGGCGATCACAGGCGCCAGGTCGATGTTCCAGCTGCATTTCGGCCTGGAGCGCCTGACGAGCCTCCGCGAACGCGGCGGCGAGGACGCGGCCCGCGCGACCGAGTTCTCGCACGGCCTGCTCGCGGGCGGCGTCTTCGCCGTCCCGCGCCCCTGGTTCATGTCCGCGGCTCACACCGAGCGCGACGTCGACAAAATCTTGGAAATCGCGGACGTCGTGCTCGCGGAGATCAAGCGCGCGAAGCCGGCGGGAGTCGCGGGCGGACAAACCTGATCTACGAGCGGATCGTCAAGCCGCTCCTCTTCCGGCTCGACCCCGAGCGGAGCCACGAGCTCACATTGTCCTGCCTCGCCGCCGCGGGCGGGGTCCGGGCGAGGCTCTCCGCCGCGGCGGCGGCCGCGGACCCGAGGCTTGCGGTCGACGTGTGCGGGCTCCGGTTTCCGTCGCCGCTCGGCCTCGCCGCGGGATGCGACAAAGCGGCGCGCGCGCTGTGGGCCTGGCCGTATCTGGGATTCGGCTTCGTCGAGGTCGGGACGGTCACGCCGCGGCCTCAGCCCGGGAACCCGAAACCGCGCGTCTTCCGTCTGCCCGAGGACGGCGCGCTGATCAACCGCCTCGGCTTCAACTCGCCGGGCGCCGGCGTCGTCGCCGAACGCATGGCCGCCGCGCGGCGGACGGGCCGCTACCCGATCCTGCTTGGGGCCAACATCGGCAAGAACAAAGACACGCCGCTCGAGGATGCCGCCTCGGACTACCTCCGCACGCTCGAACGGCTTCATCCGCACGCCGACTTTCTGGTCGTGAACCTGTCCTCGCCCAACACGCCCGGCCTGCGGTCGCTGCAGGCACCCGACGCCGCGGTGCCGCTGCTCGCGGCGCTGGCCGCGCGCAACCGCGCGCTCGGCGAGAAACCGCTCTTGGTCAAGGTGGCGCCGGACATGACGGAGGGCGAACTCGAGGCGGTGGCGGACGCGGCGGCCGGCCGCGCCCACGGTCTCGTGGCGACGAACACGACCGTCCGGCGCGAGGGCCTGCGGAGCCCGCTCGCGCGGGAGGAGGGCGGGCTCAGCGGCGCGCCGCTTCGGGTGCTGGCGACGGACGCGGTGCGCATCCTGTACCGGGCGACGGGCGGCCGCCTCCCGATCATCGGCGTCGGCGGGATCATGAGCGCGGAGGACGCATACGAAAAGATCAAGGCCGGCGCCGCGCTCCTGGAAGTGTACACGGGATTCATCTATGGCGGTCCGGGGATGCCGCGCCGGGTTGCGCGCGGCCTGCGCGGGTTGTTGGACCGCGACGGCTTTCGGCATCTGCGCGACGCGGTCGGCTGCAGCGCCGGCTGATGCACTACCGGCAGAGCGCCGGAGGTAGGGCATGAGTACCGTAGACGGTCCGCGGGACCCATCGTCCTTCGTCGACCGGGAGTTCATCATCCGCCAGCTGGAGGCGCTTGTGCGCATCCCGTCCGTCAACCCGGACCTCGTGCCGGGCGCCGCCGGCGAGACCGCGATCGCGCGGTACCTCGCGAACGCCTGCGAAGAACTCGGGATGCGCGCCAAGATCGAGTTGGCCGCGCCGGGCCGGCCCAACGTCATCGCCGTACTGCCGGGCGCCGGCCCCGCGCGCGGACGCAGCCTGCTGATCAACGGGCACACCGATACGGTCGGCGACGCGGGGATGGAGGCGCCGTTCGAGCCGCGCCGCGAGGGCGACCGGCTCTACGGCCGAGGCAGCAGCGACATGAAAGCCGGGCTGGTCGCGATGCTCGCCGCCGTGGCGGCGGTGCGGGCGGCCGGCCTGCGGCTGCTCGGCGACGTCACCCTGGCGTTCGTCGCGGATGAAGAGTATCTCAGCGTCGGGACCGAAGCCGTCGCCGAAACCTACCGGGCGGACGCCGCGATCATCACCGAGCCGTCCGGCCTCCGGCTTCGCATCGCCCACAAAGGGTTCGTGTGGGCAAAGATTCGCGCCGAGGGACGGGCCGCGCACGGCAGCGACGTTCGCGCCGGGATCGATGCGATCTTCCATATGGGGCGCGTGCTGGCCGCGATCGAGCGCCTCGAGAAAGAGGTGTTCCCGCGGCGGCAGCACCCGCTCCTCGGCCGCCCGTCGGTCCACGCGGCGTTCATCGAAGGCGGCGAAGGGCTGAGCACGTACCCGCCGTCATGCACGCTGCAGATCGAACGGCGCACACTGCCGGGCGAGACCGGCGCGACGGTGCGGGCCGAGATCGAGGAGATCCTGGCACAGCTCTCGCAACAGGACTCGTCGTTCCACGGCACGGTCGAGCTGATCGGCGCGCGGGAGCCGCTGCAGGTCGACCCGAACGCGGAGATCATCCGCGCGATCGACGCGGCCGCCGAGACCGTCCTCGGCGCCCGGCCGGACCACGTGGGCGGGGCGGGCTGGACCGACGCGGCGCTGCTGGCCGCGGCGGGCATCCCGACGGTTATCTACGGACCCGCGGGAGCCGGCGGACACTCCGCCGTGGAGTACGTCGAGATCCCGTCCATCGTCGACTGCACCAGGGTCTTGGCGCGCACGATCGCCGCGTTCTGCGGAACCGCCGAACAGGCGGCGCGGTAGGGGCGAACAGGAGGGCCAAATGCGCGTTGGCTTGAGCGTAGCGAATTTCGCGATACCGGGCGGCCCGGCGAGGTTCGGTCCGGAGCTCGCCGCCATGGCGCGTCGCGCCGAGGCGGCCGGGTTCGAGGCTCTGTGGGTCTGGGATCACTTCTTCTGGGACGAGCAGCCGGTCGCCCCGGGCGTCACGGACCGCCCGATGCTGGAGGCCTATGCGATCCTGGCATTTATTGCCGGCGTGACGAGCCGGATCAAGCTGGGCACGCTGGTGACCTCCGCGACCTACCGCCACCCAGGTCCGCTCGTCAAACAGGTGACGAGCCTCGACGTGCTGTCGGGCGGCCGGGCGATCTTCGGCATCGGCGCCGGGTGGTTCGAGGAAGAGCACCGCGCGCTCGGCATCCCCTTCCCGGAGCGCGCGCAGCGCTTCGAACGGCTCGAGGAGACGGTGCAGATCGCGCTGCAGATGTGGGCCGACGGAGGCGCGTACGACCGCGCGACGCCGTTCCGGGGCCGGCACTATCAGCTCGAGCGGACGCTCAACGTGCCGCAGGCGCTGCAGCGGCCGCATCCCCCGATCATGATCGGCGGGGCGGGCGAGCGGAAGACGCTCCGCATGGTGGCACGGTACGCCGACGCCTGCAACTTCATGGACCGCCTAACCGCGGACGAGCTGGCGCACAAGCTGGCCGTCCTCCGCGAGCACTGCGCGAACGCCCACCGGCCCTACGAGGCCATCGAGAAAACCGTATACGTGCCCCGGCGCGCGACCCCGAACGACCGTGTCTCGATTCCCGAGGCGATCGACTACTGCCGCGGGCTGGCGGGCGCGGGCATCGACACGGCGATCCTCGGATCGGAAACGGCTGAGGTCTACGATCCCGCGGTGCTCGAGCGCTGGGGCGCCGATCTCGTGCCGGTGTTGCGGGCGCTCCCGGTCGCGGGGCGAGGATGCGCGTGAGGATGCCCCGGGCGTGACGTCGCCGCGCGCCTATTTTCTAAAGAGCGCCCGGCTGGGGTTTGGCCATTGGGCGCCCGGCGATCTGCCGCTCGTCCTGGCGTTGTGGGGCGATCCCGACGTGACGCGGCTCATCGGCGGGCCGCTGTCGGCCGAGGCGGCGGAGGCGCGGCTTGAGGCCGAGATCGCGATGATGCGCGACCGCGGCGTCCAATACTGGCCGATCTTTCTGCTCGGAAACGACGCCCACGCCGGATGCGCCGGACTGCGGCCGTACCGTCTGGACGGACGGATCTACGAGATCGGTTTTCATCTCCTGCCCGCCTACTGGGGCCGCGGCCTCGCCACGGAAGCGGCCCGGGCGGTGATCGGCTACGCCTTTGAGACGATCGAGGCGCGAGCACTCTTCGCCGGCCATCACCCGGCCAATGCCGCATCCCGCCGCGTGCTCGAGAAGCTCGGCTTTCGATGGACCCACGAAGAACTGTACCCGCCGACGGGCCTCCGGCATCCGTCATACTTGCTGTCTCCCTCGTGCGGGGACTAGGCTGCGGGATGCGCAGGCGCCGCCCGGGATAGCGTCGCGGTGAACGCGCGGCGGCAGGTCGAATCGGATTCTCTGTTACAATACATTCGGTCGCTATGCCCGCCAATCTGACACCGCAGTATCTTGAAGCCGAACGCCGCTTCCGGCAGGCCACGACGCCTGACGAGCAACTCGAGGCGCTGGAAGCGATGATGGCCACGATCCCCAAGCACAAGGGGACCGAGCACATGCGTGCGGATATCCGCCGCCGCATGGCCAAGGTCCGGACCGAGGCTCAGCGGGCCAAAAAATCCACGGGCAAGGGGCCGACGTGGCATCACGTGCCGCGGGAGGGTGCCGGCCAAGTCGTGCTCGTCGGCGCGCCGAACGCGGGAAAGTCGCAGGTGCTCGCCGCGCTGACGAACGCGAATCCGGTCGTCGCGCCGTATCCCTTCTCCACGCGCGCGCCGCTGCCGGGGATGGTGCCCTACGAGGACATCAACATTCAGCTGGTCGATCTGCCGCCGATCGCGCCGGAGACGGCGGAGCCGTGGCTGTTCGCGCTGATCCGGCAGGCCGACGGCGCGCTGCTCGTCGCGGATCTCGCCGACGATGATCTGCTCGCCTCGATGGATGCCGTGCTGGCGCTCACGACGGAGGGCCGGGTCGAGTTTGCCAGAGAGCGCGGCCGGGAAGGGGCCACGGCGGCGCTCCTGGTCGCGACAAAGCTCGACGCGCCGGATGCCGCCGTCCGTCTTGAACTGCTCCGCGAGGCGTACGGCGCCCGACTGGAGATCCTGCCCGTGTCGGCCGAGGCCGGCACGGGCCTCGAAACATTGAGGCAGGAGCTGTTTCGGATGCTCGGCGTGATCCGCGTGTATACGAAGGCGCCCGGCCGGCGCGCCGACAAGTCGGTGCCCTATGTCTTTCGCCGGGGCATCACGGTCGAAGAAGTCGCCGCGGTGGTGCACAAAGACTTCGCCGAGCGGCTCAAATACGCTCGGGTCTGGGGCAGCCGCACGTACGAGGGCCAGATGGTGCAGCGCGAGCACGTCCTCGACGACGGCGACGTGCTCGAACTCCATGCCTGAGGCCGCGGGCACGGTCGTGGTGACGGGCGGCAGCCGCGGCATCGGCGCAGCGGCGGCGAAGCTTGCGGGCGCGCGCGGCTACGCCGTCGCGGTCAACTACGTCCGGGACGAGGCGGCCGCGCGCGGCGTGGTGCGCGAGATCGAGCGGGCGGACGGGCACGCCGTCGCGATTCAGGGCGACGTCGCGAACGAAGAGGACGCCGTGCGGCTGTTCGATGAGGCGGTGCGGGCCCTCGGCCCGCTGACCGCGCTCGTCAACAACGCCGGCGTGTCGGGGCGTCCCGGACGCCTGGAGGATCTCACCGGGGCCGCCTTGTCGCGGGTGCTCGCCGTGAACGTGGCCGGCACGATTCTCTGCGCGCGGGAGGCGGTGCGGCGGATGTCGCGGCGCCGCGGCGGCTCAGGCGGCGCGATCGTAAACGTCTCATCGGCCGCGGCGCGGCTCGGGGGCCCGAACGAGTGGGTGCACTACGCGGCGTCGAAAGGCGCGGTGGACACGTTCACGGTGGGCCTGGCCAGGGAGGTGGCCGAGGACGGGATCCGCGTAAACGCGGTGCGGCCCGGCCTCGTCGCCACGGACATTCACGTCGCCGCCGGGGACCCGGACCGGCCCGCGCGCCTCGCGCCGACGATTCCCCTGAAACGGGCGGGAACCGCCGGCGAAGTTGCGGAAGCGATTCTCTGGCTGCTGTCGCCGGCCGCGTCCTACACGACCGGCGCCATTCTCGACGTCAGCGGCGGGCGATAGCGCCCGCCCGCGGACCGGGGTGGCGTGCGCGCCGGCGACCGTGATGAGGGGGAGAGCATGCCGCAAGTACGCGCGTCGATCCTGATCCGCGCGCCGCTCGACGCCGTCTACGCGAGCGCGCAGCGCGTGGAAGATTTCCCGAAGTTCATGCCGGACCTCGAACGGGTGACCGTCCTCGAACGGAGTGGGGACGTGCCGGCGCTGTCGGAATGGGTCGGCATCGTCGAAGGCCGCCGCATCCGCTGGGTGGAGGAAGACACGTGGGACGACACCGCCCACCGCTGCCGGTTCCGGCAGCGGGAAGGGGACTTCGACATCTATGAGGGCACCTGGGAATTTGCGGCCGACGGGGACGGCACGCGGACGACCATCACGGTGGATTTCGAGTTCGGGATTCCGCTGATCGGCCGGCTGCTGAGCGGCCTGCTGCGCGTGAAAATGCAGGAGAACATCGACGGCATGTTGGCGGCGCTACAGCGGCAGATCGAGGGCAGGAAATGATCTCGAAGTGCAGAACAACCGTTCGAACGGGAGGTAGCCCGGCCACGTCCTGAATCATGCCGACGACCTCGCGCCACCTCATCCCGATCGCCCAACCTCTGATCTCCGACGAGGATAAGCGCCGCGTCCTCGAAGTCCTCGATTCCGGCCATTTTGTGGCCGGTCCGCGTGTGGCCGACTTCGAGCGCGCCTTCGCGGCCTATCTCGCGGTTCCGCACGCCGTCGCGGCCAGTTCCGGGACGACGGCGCTCATGGCGGCGCTCAAGGCCGCCGGTATCGGGCCCGGAGACCGAGTCATTACGACCACGTTCTCCTACGGAGCGACCGCGGGGACGATCTTGTCGTGCGGCGCTGAGCCGGTTTTCGCGGACATTGATCCGGACACATATAACCTCGACCCGGAGTCCGCGGCGGAAGCGCTGCACCGGACCCCCGGGGCGGGGGCCATTCTCCTCGTGCATCTGTACGGGCTGCCGTGCGCCGTCGACCGGTTCGAGGCGCTCGCGGCATCGCACGGGCTCACCCTGATAGAAGATGCCGCCCAGGCGCACGGGGCGATGTTCCGAGGCCGCCCCGCCGGGGCCCTCGGCCGCGCGGCGGCCTTCAGTTTCTATCCATCGAAGAACATGACCACCGGCGAGGGCGGGATGGTGACGACCACGGACCCGGCGGTCGCCGACCGCGCGCGGCTCTTCGTTCGCGGCGGTGAGCGCCAGCAGTACCTCTATGAAGCCGAGGGTTACAACTATCGGATGACCGAGATGGCGGCGGCGATTGGGATCGGGCAGCTCGCGCGGCTCGACGGCTGGAACGCCCGGCGGCGTCATAACGCGGCGCGGCTCTCTCGAGGCCTCGCGGGCCTCGAGTGGCTCACGTGCCCGGTCGAACCCGAGGGGTGCACGCACGTCTTCCATCAATACACCGTGCGCGCGACGCGCAACCGCGACGGCCTCCGCCGGCACCTCGAGGAAGAGGGGATCGGGACCCGCGTCTACTACCCGTCGCCCATTCACACGACCCCCTACTATCGAGGCCGGTTCGGAGACAGCCGCTGCCCCGAGGCGGCGCGCGCGGCCGAGCAGGTCCTCAGCCTGCCGGTGCATCCCGGGGTCTCCGACGCGGACATCGACCGGATCGTCGACGCCGTGCGCGGGTTCGACCCGGGGGGACCTTGACCGTGGCCGAGCCCATCCGCATCGGAGTCGTGGGGCTGGGACAGTGGGGGCAGCACCACGTCCGCATCTATCACCAGATGCCGGGGACGGCGCTGGCCGGCGTCGTCGATACGGCGTCGCGGGAAGCCGGCAACTTCGCGCGGCGCTACAGCACGACGGGGTTCGGCGACTACCGGCAGCTCTTCGGCCGCGTCGACGCGGTCAGCCTCGTGGTCCCGACCGCGCTGCACTACGAGATCGCGCGCGACTTCCTCGAGCACGGCATTCATGTGCTGGTCGAGAAGCCGATCACGACGAGCGTAGACCAGGCGGCCGAGCTCGTGGACCTGGCGCAGCGGCGCGGATTGGTGCTGCTGGTCGGCCACGTGGAGCGGTTCAAACCGGCCGTGCAGCGCCTGCGCGACCTGGTGCGCGACCCGCTGTTCATTCAGGTCCGCCGCGTGCGGCCCTGGAACCCGCGCCGCATAATGGACGTCGGGGTCGTGCTCGACCTCATGATCCACGACCTCGACATCGTCCTGCACCTGATGCGGGCGCCGGTCGCCAAGGTGAGCGCGGTCGGCGCGGCCATTCACGGCGAGGACGAGGATCTCGCGGTGGCGCACCTGACGCTGCGCAGCGGATGCATGGCGAACTTCGTCGCGAGCCGCGTTTCGCCGGTCAAGGTGGCGGAGCTCGAGATCACGTTGCCGGACGGCTTCGTCCACCTCAACTATCTCGGGCAGCAGCTGACGGTCCGGCGGGACGGCGAGGAACGGCGGCTCACGGTACCGGCGGGCGAGCCGCTGCGCGCCGAGCTGACGCATTTCGTCCAGTGCGTGCGCGGCGAAGCCTCACCGCTCGTGTCGGGCGAAGACGGGCTGCGGGCCCTCGAGGTGGCCCTCGAGATCCTGCAGAAGATGACGGTGATCACGCCGCGCGTGGCGGTGTAGCCTACGTCCGTACCGCGACGCAGGTCACGATCTTTGCCACACCCTCGATGGTCCGAATGTGCTCGTCCACGAGCGTCGAAATCTCCCGTGTGACGTCCGCGTGAATGACGGCCAGCACGTCGTAGTCGCCCATCACGGCGTGCGCCTGCGCCACGCCCGGCAGCGCGCGGACGAGGCGCGCCACTTCCGCCGGGGTGCTGCGGTTGAGGTTGATGAGAACGAACGCGGTCTCAGGCATCGCCCGCGGTGATTCGGCGCGACCGCTGGGGTTCCCCGCACGAGCGGCATAAGCCGCCGGAAATGCCACGGCGCCGCCCCACGGAATCGGGACTAGGCGCCAAGATGCGACGGCGTCGCCGATGACGGGGGATGCCGGACGCCGCGTCCCCGTCGGAAAGGTTCCGCCGCAACTCCTCGACGAGGCAGTGTACCGAAACCTCGGCGTCCGGCGCGCCGACGTGCTCGTGCACTCCGCGTTCGGCGAGGACTGCGCCGTCGTCGATTTCGGCGAGGGCCTCGCCGCGGTGACCACCGACCCGATCACCGGCGCGGGCGAGGACCTCGGGTGGTACGCGCTCCTCATCGGTACCAACGATCTCGCGGCGGCCGGTGCGGAGCCGGTCGCCGTCGTGCTGACGATTCTGCTCGCGCCGGACCGGGCCGCGGAGGACCTCGCGCGCATCATGCGGGACGCCGGGACGGCGGCGGGCTCGCTCGGCGTGGAAATCGCGGGCGGCCACAGCGAGGTAGTCGGCGGGCTCGCGCGCACGATCGTGGTCGTCACCGCGTTTGGGCGCGTGCCGCGCGGCCGCCTGATTCGAAGCGGCGGCGGGCGGCAGGGCGACGCCGTGCTGCTGACCAAGGCTGCCGGCATCGAGGGGACGGCGATCCTGGCCGACGTCCGCGGCGCGGAGTTGGCCGGTGCCATCGGCGAGACCGGCCTCGCACGGGCCCGCGCATTTCGCGAACGTCTCAGCGTGCTCCCGGAAGCGCGCGCCGCGGCGACCGCCGGAGCGCGCGCGATGCACGACGTGACGGAGGGCGGGGTGCTCGGGGCGGTCTACGAGATGGCCGCGGCGTCGGGGCTCGGGGTCCTGCTCGACGCCGACCGGGTGCCGGTGCTTCCGGAGACCCGGGCGATCTGCGACGCCGTCGGCGCGGACCCGCTCGCGCTCATCGGCAGCGGCGCGCTCCTCGTCGTCACCCCCGACCCGGGACAGACCGCGCGCGCAATCCAAGGCGCAGGCGTCGCGGCGACGGTGATCGCGACGCTTGAGGCGGGGGCACGGCGGGTGCGCCGCGCCGGGCGGGAGGCCGCCCTCGAACCGCCCGCCCGCGACGAGTTGTGGCGGGTCCTCGGACGATGAAGAAGCGGCGCGCCAAGCGCGCGCGCGCGCCTCGAAAGGCGCGGGGGGTTCGGAAGCCGGCCGCCGGCGACAAGAAGCCGAAGCGCGCCGTCCCGGCCAAACCCGTCCAGATCGAACGCCCACGGAACGAGGGTTCGGAAGCCGGCCCGCCCGGACCGACGCTGCGGTCGCAGTCGCAACTCGAGATCCCGCGGGGGCACCGCGCACGGCCGCTGACCGCGATCGAGCAGGCGGCCAGGCTCGCGAGCGCGCGCATGGAGCGGCGGATCGGGCGCCTCCTGTCGCGTCGCGTCAAGTTGAAGTTCCGCTAGGAGGGGAGATGGCGACAGCCGCTTCGTACCCGCCGATTTTCGACGGCCACAACGACACGATCCTCAGCCTGACGCGGACCGGTCGTTCGTTCTTCGAACGGTCGAGCGAAGGGCACATCGATCTGCCGCGGGCGGTCGAGGGACGTCTCGGAGGCGGATTCTACGCGATGTACGTGCCGCCGGCGCAGAGCGCGGATCCGCCGCAGGTCCCCCCCGGTCCGGATCTCGGGCCCGCGCAGAACCAGCTGCTGACGATCTTCGGACGTCTGCTCGAGATCGCGCAGGCCTCGAACGAACGGGTGAAGGTGGTGCGCACCGCCGCGGAGATCCAGGGGTGCTTGGACCACGGCACGCACGCGATGCTGCTGCACCTCGAGGGCGCCGAGCCGCTCGATCCCGACGGCCACGCGCTGGAAGTCTACCACGCCGCGGGACTGCGGTCCGTCGGCCTGACGCACGCCCGGCGCAACGCGTTCGCCACGGGCGTGCCGACGCGCACCTTTCCGAGCGCCCCGGACATCGGTCCCGGGCTGACTGATGCCGGCAGGGCGCTCGTCCGGCGGCTCAACGCACGGAAGGTGATGATCGACCTCTCGCACATCAACGAGCGGGGCTTCTGGGATGTCGCGGCGATCACGGACGCGCCGCTCGTGGCGACGCACTCCAACGCGCACGCGCGCTGCCAAAACCCGCGCAACCTGACCGACCGGCAGCTCGACGCGGTGCGCGACAGTCGCGGTGTAGTGGGCCTCAATTTCGCGATCGGGTTCCTGCGCGAGGACGGCGCGCGCAATCCCGACACGCCGATCGCCGTGATGGCCGAGCACATCGGCTACATGGTTGAGCGGATGGGAATCGACTGCGTTGCGTTGGGCTCGGACTTCGACGGCACGACCGTGCCGGCGGAGTTGAAGGACGCGGCCGGGCTGCCGAAGCTCGTCGCGGCGATCCGGGCGCGCGGCCATACGGACGGAGATTTGAAGAAGCTCCTGCACGGCAACTGGATCCGCGTGCTGCGCGAGACTTGGGGGGAGTAGCCGCTTGAACCAAGCACGCCACCCGCCTTCCCGCCCGTTGGTTGCAGTGGTATACTAGCGGTCGTCGACAACCGAATAGCATGTGGGGGAGCTTGGGACAACCAGGCTGAGAGGATGGCTACGACAGACCCTGCCATCGACCCCGGAACCTGATCTGGGTAATGCCAGCGGAGGGAGACGTGGTGGCGCGCCGCCCGGGTTCCGGTCGCGGCGCGCGTTGCTTTTGGGGAGGAATCCGGGCGGACGGCATGGCGGCGTTGGAGATCAGAGGTCTCAGGAAGCGGTTCCGCCACGACGGCGAATGGCTCGACGTGCTGGCCGGCGTGTCGCTCGGCGTCGGGCCGCGGGAGTTCGTGACGCTGCTCGGACCGAGCGGGTGCGGCAAGAGCACGGTGTGCAACGTCGTGGCCGGACTCGTCCGCCCGGACGCCGGGACCGTCACCGTCGCCGGCCCGGTCGCCTACATGCAGCAGAAGGACCTGCTGCTGCCCTGGCGCACCGTCCTCGACAACGCGGTCCTCGGCCTCGAGATTCAAGGAACGCCGCGCCCCGCCGCGCACGAGCAAGCGCACGCGATGCTGCGGCGGTTCGGATTGGAGAGATTCGAACGTGCGTATCCCGCGACGCTCTCCGGCGGGATGCGCCAGCGTGTCGCGCTTGTCCGGACGCTGCTGTGCCGGCGCGATCTGCTGGTGCTCGACGAGCCGTTCGGCGCGCTCGACGCGATGACCCGAACGGCAATGCAGGGCTTCCTGCTCCGCCTGCGCGACGAGTTCGGACGCACGGTGCTGTTCATCACCCACGACGTCGAAGAGGCCGTGCTGCTCTCCGACCGCCTCTACGTCATGACCGCGCGGCCGGGCCGCATCCGGGCGGAGCGGCGGCTCGAGCTGCCGCGCCCGAGACGCGCCACCGATCCGGGCGTGGTCGCCGAAAAGGCGGCCGTTCTCGACCTGCTGCACGCCGACATGGCGGAAGCCTTCTCATGAGCGTACTGAGGGCGGCTGCGGCCGCGGCGTCGCCGCTGGACCAGCCCGCCGGGCCGGCGTCCGCACGGCGCCTGCGCGCCGCCGTCGCGCGCATCCTCCCGCCGCTGGCCCTATTCGCGGTCGTCCTGGCCGGCTGGGAGATCGCGGTGCGGGCATTCGGCATCCCGTTCTATATTCTGCCGGCCCCGAGCCGAATCGCCGGCGTGCTCGTCGCCGACCGCGCGCTGCTGCTTGGAGAGGCGGCGGTGACACTCGGCGAGGTGATGGTCGGCTTCGCGATCGCGTTCATCGTCGGGGTGATGCTCGCGCTCGCGATCTTCTCGTCGCGCACCGTCGAGCGCGCGGTCTACCCGCTCGTGATCGCGAGCCAGACCGTGCCCGTGTTCGCGATCGCGCCGCTGCTCGTCGTCTGGTTCGGATACGGGATGCTGTCCAAGGTCGTCATGGCGGCGCTCATCGTGTTCTTCCCGATCGTCGTCAACACCGTGGACGGCCTGCGGGCCGCCGATCCGGACATCGTCAACCTCCTGAAGGTCCTGGGCGCCCGTCCGGCGCAGATCGTGCGGCGGGTCCGCGTGCCGGCCGCGCTCCCCTTCGTCTTCTCCGGCACGCGCATCGCGATCGCGACGAGCGTGATCGGCGCGATCATCGGTGAATGGGTCGGCTCGACCCGCGGGTTGGGCTATCTCATGATCCACGCCAACGCGCAACTGCACGTTGACCTGGTCTTTGCGGTGATCGTGTATCTGAGCGTCATGGCCACGGCCCTGTTTTGGACGGTCTCGCTCGTCGAGTGGACGGCGCTGCCGTGGCGGCGGGCGGGCCTCGCCCAGGAGCAGTGGGAGGAAGCGTGAGATTCGGGCGCCGGCGGTTCATCGCGGGGGGTGCCGTGGCCCTCGCCCGCGCGTTCGGCGCGGGGAAGGGCGCGGCGGGTGCCGTGCCGGCGCGGGTGACGTTCATGCTGGACTGGTTCCCGAACCCGGACCACGTCCCGCTCTACGCGGCGATGGGCGCGGGGTACTTCAAGGAGGCCGGCCTCGACGTCACCCTCGAGGTCCCCGCCAACGCGGACGACCCCCTGAAGCTCGTCGCGGCGCGGAAGGTCGACGTCGCGGTCAACTACGAATCGGGTGTGATCTTTGCGCGCTCGCAAGGCCTGCCCGTGCGCAGCGTCGGGCTCCTCGTCGCGCAGCCGCTGACGACCGTCATGTTCCTGAAGAGCTCCGGCATCCGCCGGCCGCGCGACCTCGCCGGCCGGCGCGTCGGCTTCGCGGTCTCGGGCCTCGAGGAGGCGCTGATCGACCAGATTCTCAACGCCGACGGAATCACCAAGGCCAACGTCACTCTGGTCAACGTCGGCTTCGACATCGTACCGGCGCTCTTGTCCCGGAGGGTCGACGCGGTGTTCGGCGCGTACCGCAACGTCGAGCGCATCCAGATCGAGATGCAGGGCCAGGCGGTCGGCATGTTCGAGCCGGAGCGCTACGGCGTGCCGCCGTTCTACGAACTCGTCCTGATCGCCAATGACGCGGCGGTCCAATCGCGCCGCGACCCGCTTGCCGGGTTCGTTCGAGCAGTCGGGCGCGGGCTGGCGCTGACGACCGCCCACCCGGACCAGGCGTTCAAGTACTACGTCGGGCTCAACCCGAAGCTCGACGATACCTTCAACCGCCGGTCGTTCGAGGCGACGCTGCCCGCCTACGCCCGCAGCCAGCACCAGGCGCGCGGGCGCTGGGCCGCCTATGCGGGCTGGATGGCCGCGCGCAGGCTAATTCCGTCGGCCGTGCCGGCCGACCAGCTCTACACGAACCTCGCTCCGTGACGGCAGGAGGCCGCGACGGCGACCGGGTGGTCGGCGCAGATGGAGAAACCGCCGTGGAGATGAAGCCGGTGTGGCCTTGGGCGCGCGACGTCGACGCGGCACTCGACCGCCGCCGGGAGGAGCTGTTCGCGCTCACCGAGCGGCTGATCGCGTTTGAGACACCGTGCCCGCCGGGCCGCAACACCACGGCGATCCAGGAGTTTTTGGCGGAGCGGCTCCGCGCGCTCGATGCCGAGGTCGCCATGTACCCTTTGTATCCCGGCGATCCGCAGCTCGTCGCGCGGCTGGCCGGGCGCGGGGGCGCGAATGTCATCGTGGCCGGCGAGTCGGACGCCGGCCGGTCCGCCGGCCGACGGTCACTGTTGATCAACGGGCACGTCGACGTCGCCGCCACGGCGCGGGACGAACCCTGGACGTCGCCGCCGTTCCGCCCTGTCCGGCGGGACGGCCGAATCTACGGGCGCGGCGCGACCGACATGAAGGGCGGCATCGCGGCGGCGATCGTCGCCCTCGAGACGGTCGTGGCGGCGGTCGGACGGCCGCGCGGCGACATCGTTGTCCAGTTCGTGACGGGCGAGGAGATGGGGGAAGCCGGCACGCTCACGGCCCTCGACCACAGTCCGCGGACGGATCTCGCACTCGTCGTGGAGCCGAGCAGCGGTGAGATCTCGCTCGGCCAGGGCGGCGTGGTCACCGGATGGATCACGATCCAGAGCCCGGAGACGTTTCACGACGCACTGCGCCGGCGGATGATCCATGCCGGCGGCGGTGTGCGCGGCGCGAGCGCGATCGAGAAGATGATGGTCGTGCTCGAGGCGCTGCAGACGCTCGAACGGCACTGGGCGGTGGTGAAGTCGCACCCGGGCTTCCCGCCGGGTACGACGACGATCAACCCGGCGGCGATCGAGGGCGGCCGCCACCCCGCGTTCATCGCCGACCGGTGCGCGCTGTGGATTACGGTGCACTTCTATCCCGGCGAGACGATGGCGGGCGTGACGCGCGAAATCGAGGCCGCGGTGCGGGCCGCGGCCGCGGCGGACCCGTGGCTGCGCGACCATCCGCCGGTGTTTCGCTGGGGAGGGCGGTCGATGATCGAAGATCGCGGCGAGGTGTTTCCGGCGTTCGAGACGCCGCCGGACCATCCCGGCGCCGTCCTGCTGGCGGCGGCCCACGCGGATGTCCGCGGCGAGCGGCCGGGCCGCCGGACCTCCGGCGGCGTATGCGACGCGGGCTGGCTCGCGGCGCGCGGCACCCCGGCCGTCGTTTACGGACCGGGCGGGTGGGGACAGGCGCACGCGGTGAACGAATACGTGGCCCTCGACGATCTCGTGCGGTGCGCGCGGGTGTACTCCCGGTTCATCGCGGCATGGTGCGGAATCGACGACACCGCGTGCGTAAACTCGCGGACGGCCGCCGGAGATCCGCGCGCGGGTGGGGTTGCGACCGGCGCATGAGCCTGTTCGCGCGCCTGCAAGAGGACGCCGCGCCGATCCGCGAGCGGATTCTGGCGCACCCGTTCGTCCGCGGCCTCGGGGACGGCACGCTGCCCGGCGACCAGTACCAGTACTATCTGCGGCAAGACTACCTTTTTCTTATCGAGTACTGCCGCGTGCTCGCGCTGGCCGCGGCGCGCGCGGACGAGGTCGCGATCGCGGGGCGCTTCTCCGATCTGCTCAACCAGACGCTCAACGTGGAGATGGATCTGCACCGGGAGACCTGCTGGGCGTGCGGCATTTCGCCCGAGACCCTCGAGGACACGCGGCCGTCGGCGACGACGCTCGGCTACACCAACCACCTCCGCCTGGTCGCGGAGACCAAGGCCCTAGTCTCGATCGTCACCGCGATTCTGCCCTGCGCGCACGGCTATTGGGAGATCGCCTCGGCCCTTCGCGCCCGCGGGCTCCCCCGCGTCCCCGCCTATGAAAATTGGATCAAGGCCTACACCGCAGACGAGTACGCGGCGGCGGCGCACTGGCTGGCCGGCCTGCTCGACCGCCTCGGCGAGGAGATCTCCATCCACGACGAGGCGGCGCTCCGCGAGATCTTCCTGACGAGCGTCCGATACGAGTACCTGTTCTGGGAGACGGCACAGCGAATGGAGGAGTGGCCGGTATGACGAACCAAAGCCTGCATCTCCGGCGTCTTGTCCTCGCGGCGATGTTCGCGGCGATGGCGACGGTGCTCGGGCCGCTGAGCATTCCCGTCGGGCCGACGCGCGTCGCGCCCCTGCAGCACACTGTGAACGTCGTCGCCGCGGTGATGATCGGGCCGTGGTACGCGGCCGGCGCCGCGCTCGTCACGGCGATCTTACGGTACAACTTACACTGGGGCTCGATCTTCGCGTTCCCCGGCAGCCCGTTCGGCGCGCTCGTCGTCGGATACGCCTACCGGTGGTGGCGCAACGATCTCGCGGCACTGACCGAGCCGATCGGCACGGGACCGATCGGGGCGACACTGGCCGCGCTGGCCTTCCAGCCGCTGGTCGGCTCGCATCACACGATCTGGTGGTTCCAGGCCGCCTTCCTCTCGAGCAGCATCCCGGGCGCGGTCCTGGGGTACATCGTGGTGCGCCTGTTGCGTCCGGCGATCGGGATGGCGCGCGTTGACGCCAGGGTCTAACCTCGATCCGGAGGCGGCGGCGGCGCTGCTGGCGCGCGTCCGGGACGTCCGGCCGCTCGTTCACCACATCACCAATACGGTCACGCAGAACGATGTTGCCAATATCACCCTCGCGGTCGGCGCGGCGCCGGTGATGGCGCACGCGCCGGAAGAGGTCGAGGCCATGGTGGCCCAGGCGCGGGCGCTCGTCTTGAACCTGGGCACGTTGAGTCTCGCCGGCGTGGACGCGATGCTGCTGGCCGCCCGGCGCGCCAACCGCAGAGGGATTCCCGTCGTGCTCGACCCGGTCGGCGTCGGGGCGACCCCGTTTCGCACCGCCCAGGCCGAGCGCCTGGTCGCGGAGGTGCGGTTGGCCTGTGTGCGCGGCAACGGCGGTGAGATCGCGGCGCTCGCGGGCAGGCCGGGCGGCGTGCGCGGCGTGGACGCGGTGCCGGAGCCGGACGAGGCCCGAGTCAGCCGCGACGTGCGCGTGGGGGTGGCGGCGGGGCTCGCCCTCCGGTTTGGCTGCGCGGTCGCGGCGACCGGCCAAGCTGACGTGGTGACCGACGGCGCGCGTCTCGTGCGCCTCGCGCACGGCCATCCCTGGTTGGCCCGGATCACCGGCAGCGGCTGCATGGCGACGGCGTGCATCGGCGCGTTCGCCGCGGTGGAGACGGACGCGCTCGCCGCCGCCGTGGCCGGACTCGCCTGCTTCGAGATCGCGGCCGAAGAGGCGGCGCGGGCCGCGGCGGGGCCCGGCTCGTTCCGGGTGGGCCTCTTCGACGCGCTGGCCGCCCTCGAACCAGACTCGGTGGCCCGCGGCCGCTGGACCGTGGAACGCGTCGCCGCCGCCGGCGGCAGGACGCCGTCGTGACCCTGCGGTCGCCCGGCGGCCGCGGCGACTGGCGGGTGTACGTAATTACCGCCGATCCCGCGCAGGCCCGCGGACGCTCGCACATCGAGATTGCGGAGGCCGCGATCCGCGGAGGGGCAACCGCGGTGCAGCTCCGGATGAAGAACGCGCCGGCGCGCACCGTGCTCGAGACCGCCCGGCGCATCGCCGCGCGCTGCCGCGACGCGGGGGTGGCGTTCATCGTCAACGATCGTGTGGACGTCGCGCTCGCCGCGGAAGCCGGCGGCGTGCACGTCGGCCAGGACGACCTGCCGGCGGCGGCGACGCGGGCCCTGCTCGGCGCGGCGCCGTACCTCGGCGTGTCGGCGGCGACGCGGGAGGAGGCGGACGCGGCGTCGCGGGACGGCGCCGATTACCTCGGGGTCGGCGCGGTCTACGCGACGGCCACCAAACCCGACGCGGGGGAGGCGGTGGGGATCGCGCGCGTCCGCGAGGTCGCGGCGTCTTGCGACCTGCCCGTCGTCGGGATCGGCGGCATTACGATTGAGAACGCGGCCCCGGTCATCCGCGCCGGGGCGGCGGGTGTCGCCGTGATCACCGCGGTCACGATGGCGGACGACATGGCCGCCGCCACGCGGCGCCTGCGGGAGGAGGTCGATCGGGCGCGTGCCGGCTGAGATCTCATCGTGGCCGGCGAGTGGCGCCTGGCAGCGGCCGGGCCCGGCGCTCGGCGAGTTCGAGCTGATCGAACGCCTCCGGTCGCTCGTGCCCGGGGTCGGCGCCGGCGTGGTGCGGGGCATCGGTGACGACACGGCGGTCCTCCGGCCGGGTGCCACGGTGCTCGCCACCTGTGACGTGCAGGTGGAGGGCGTCCACTTCACCCGCGAGCTGTGCACGCCGGCGGACGTCGGGTGGCGGGCGCTCGCGGTGAACCTCAGCGACATCGCGGCGATGGGCGGTATCCCGAAGCACGCGCTCGTGTCGCTGCTGCTGCCGGCCTCGGCGGGCTCCGCCGCGGTCGAGGACCTGTACTGCGGCATGGCCGAAATCGCGCGGCTCCACGGCGTCGCCGTCGTCGGCGGGAACGTCTCCTTCACGCCCGGCCCGCTTGTCGTCGACGTGACGCTGCTCGGCGAAGCGGAACACCCGGTGTTGCGGCGCGGCGCGCGGCCCGGCGACGGTGTGTGGATGACGGGCTCGGCGGGGAAGTCCGCGGCCGGACGCTTTCTCTTGGAGCACGGCGACGTCGCCGTAACGGAACGCAGGACGCTGGAGGCGGCGTACAGGCGCCCCGTCCCCCGCGTCGCGGCGGGGCAGGTGCTCGGAGCGCTCGCCCGATCGGGGCTCGTCACGGCGATGATCGACACGAGCGACGGCACGGCGAGCGACCTGCTGCACCTTGCGGAGGCATCGCAGGTCGGGGCGCGCCTGGACGCGGCGTTGGTGCCGGTGCCGCGCGGGCTGGCGGACGCCGCCCGCGCGGCCGGACTGTCCTCGGACGCCTGGACGCTCGGGGGCGGCGAAGACTACGAACTGCTCTTTACCGCGGCGAAGGAGTTTGCGGGGCGCGCCGCCGAGGTCGCCGCGGCGGCCGGCGTCGCGCTCGCGCGGATCGGCGAGGTGCTGCCGGAGCGCGACGGACGGGTACTCGTCACGTCCGCGGGCGCGGTACCGCTCCGGCCGGCGGGCTGGGATCACCTGGCCCCCCGCCGCGCGTTTAGGTAGGAAGGGGACGTGGTATGCCGATCGCACGGGCACTGACGATCGCGGGGTCCGACTCCGGGGGCGGGGCGGGCATGCAGGCCGACCTGAAGACGTTTTCCGCTCTGGGGGTCTTCGGGCTCACCGCGGTCACCGCGATTACGGCGCAGAACACCCGGGACGTCGCGGGGATCGTCGAGATCGCGCCGGAGATGGTGGCGCGGCAAGTCGACGCGGTCGTCTCGGACATCGGCGTCGACGCCGCCAAGACCGGCATGCTCAGCAGCGCGGGCATCATCGAGACGGTCGCCGAACGGATCCGGCACCACCGCCTCGACCGGCTCGTCGTCGATCCGGTGATGATCGCGAAGGGTGGCGCGGCGCTCCTGCGACCCGACGCGGTAGACGCCCTGCGGCGGCATATCTTGCCGCTGGCGCTCGTGGTGACGCCGAACCTGCCGGAAGCCGAGGCGCTGTGCGGGATGCGGATCGGGACGCGGGCGCAGATGGACGACGCCGCGCGGCGGATCGCGGACCTCGGCCCGCGCTGGGTCGTGGTGAAGGGCGGCCACCTCGACGGCGCCGCGGTGGACGCGGTCTACGACGGCGCGCGGCTCGAGCACCTCGAAGCGCCGCGGATCGCGACGCGCAACACGCACGGCACAGGCTGCGTGTTCTCGGCGGCGATCACCGCGGGGCTGGCGCGCGGCCAGGAGGTGCCCGCGGCGATCCGCGCCGCGAAAACCTTCATCACGGGCGCGATTGCAGGCGCGCTCGCGATCGGCGGCGGGCACGGCCCGGTCAATCCGATGTGGCGCTCGGGCGCATAGGGCGGGGCGCCGACAACAGAGCGACGGGAGGATTTCACACCGATGGGTGACTATATGGTCCGCGCGACGGCGGCCGGTGATAGGGTGCGCGCCGTGGCGACGGTCACGACGGACATGGTCGAGGACGCCCGCATCCGGCATACGACGTCGGCGACGGCGACCGCGGCGCTCGGCCGGACGCTGACGGCCGCGGCGCTCTTGTCGGCGGGGCTCAAGGACGGCCAGCTGGTCACGCTGCGCGTGCTCGGCGACGGCCCGGCGGGCGGCATCATTACGCAGGCAGACGCATCCGGCCGAGTGCGTGGCTACGTCATGAACCCACAGGCCGACCTGCCGGCGACGCCGGCCCGCAAGCTCGACGTCGGCGGCCTCGTCGGCCGCAACGGGACGCTGCACGTAACGCGCGACCTCGGGATGCGCACGCCGTACCACGGTTCGGCGCCGCTCGTCTCCGGCGAGATCGGGGAGGACCTCGCGTCGTATTTCGCCCGGTCCGAGCAGGTGCCGTCGGCCGTGGCGCTCGGCGTGCTCGTCGGGCGCGACCTTCGCGTCCTCGCCGCGGGCGGGCTCTGCGTGCAGGCGTTGCCGGGCGCGGACCCCGAGGTCGTCGCGCGGATCGAGGAGCGGGTGCGAGCGCTGCCGCCGATCACGGATCTCGTCGCGGCGGGCCGGACGCCGGAGCAGCTGCTCGAGGCGGCGCTCGACGGCATGGCATCCGAGTCACCGAGCGCGGGCCCTGTCACGTTCGCGTGCCGCTGCACCCGCGAGCGTGTGCAAGGCATGCTGAGCGTGCTCGGCGCGGACGAGCTGGAGGCGCTGCTGGCGCAGGAAGGCCAGGCCGAGGTGACATGCCGGTTCTGCGGGGACCGCTACGTGCTGAGCGAGGACGAGGTGCGCGCGCTGATCGATGCGCTCCGGCGCGGGGCGCAGGACCCCGGCGCCGGAGGGCCCGTCGTCTAGACGCGGATCAGGCGACCCGCTTGACCTTGCCGGCTTTGAGGCAGGACGTGCAGACCGTCACGCGCTTGGCCGTGCCGCCGATCATCGCGCGGACCTTCTGCAAATTTGGATTGAACCGCCGCTTGGTCTTGTGATGCGAGTGGCTGACCCTGTTTCCCGTGCGCGGCTCCTTGCCGCACACGGCGCAACGTCGTGCCATGAGAAGAACCCCCTTATCGCCGCCGCGGGCGACGCCGGTAAGTCTAGCACACGAGCGCCGGGAGGGGCAACGCCTCAACCGTAGAACATGGACCGGACGCATCCCACGACCGCACACGTTCCAACAGACGACGCAGATCGGCGCAGGAGGGCAGGGGCGGCCATGGCGGGCGCTGGCAAGGCACCGGCTGGCGAGACCGCCGTGCCGTCCCTCGACACCCCGCTTCGCTATCTCCCCGGCGTCGGGCCGAAGCGCGCCGACCGTCTCGAGGAGGGACTCGGTCTCCGCACGGTCGGCGACCTGCTGTACCGGCCGCCCCGGCGCGTCGAAGACCGGCGCACGCTCCGCCAGGTCTACGACCTCGTGCACGGCGCCGTCGAGACGGTCGAGGGCACCGTCGGCAGCATCCGCGCGTTCCGCGTACGGCGGCGGCGAAACTTCGTCATCGTCAAGGCTGCGATCACCGACGGCTCCGGCGTGCTCCACGCCGTCTGGTACAACCAGGGCTACATCGTCCGGCAGCTGTCCGCCGGGGTGCGCGTCATCCTGCACGGACGCGTGCAGCGGCAGGGCGGCGAGATTCAGATGGTCGCGCCGGAGTTCGAAACCTTGGAACCCGGCGAGGACACGCTGCACGCCGGACGCATCGTCCCGGTCTACGGCGCCACCGAGGGCGTCACCCAGCGCATCCTCCGCACGATGGTCATGCGGGCGCTCGACGAGCACGCGCCCGCCGTCAGGGAATGGCTGCCCGACGCCCTCCGGAACCGGTACGCGTTTCCGCCCCTCGCCGTCGCGCTCCGCAGCCTGCATTTTCCGGAGACGGAAGACGATCAGCGCGCCGCGCGGAACCGGCTGGCCTACGAGGAACTGCTGCTGTTTCAGACGCTCCTGCTCCAGCATAAGCAGCGGCGGCAGCGCGAGCCGAAGGGCATCCGCTACGGCGACGCGGCGCCGCTGCTCGAGCGCTTCGAAGCCCGCCTTCCGTACCGGCTGACGCGCGCGCAGCGGCGGGTCGTCAACGAGATCACGCACGACATGAGCGCCCCGCATCCGATGAACCGCCTCCTACAGGGCGACGTGGGGTCCGGCAAGACGGTCGTCGCGGCCGAGGCGCTGCTGCGATCCATCGGCGGAGGAGCGCAGGGTGCGCTGATGGCGCCGACCGAGATCCTGGCCGGGCAGCACTACCTGAGCCTCAAAGAACTGCTCGAGCCGATCGGCGTGACGGTCGTGCTGCTGATCGGCGGGCTGTCGCGCGCCGCGAGGGCGGAGGCGCTCGATCTGATCCGCACCGGCGGCGCGGATCTCGTCATCGGGACGCACGCGCTGATCGAGGAGGACGTCAGCTTCTCGCGGCTCGGGCTCGTCGTCGTGGACGAACAGCACCGGTTCGGCGTGGCGCAGCGGGCGGCACTGCGCGGTAAAGGCACCCATCCGGACGTGCTGGTCATGACCGCGACTCCGATCCCGCGGACGCTCGCGCTGTCGCTCTACGGCGATCTCGACGTCTCGATCCTCGACGAGATGCCGCCGGGACGGATGCCGATCAAGACCTACGTCCGGCCGGGCGCCCGCCGTCCGCAGATCTACGCGTGGGCCGCGGACCGGGTCCGCGAGGGCCGCCAGGCGTACGTGGTGTGTCCGCTCATCGAAGAGAGCGACAAGCTCCAGGTCGAGGCCGCCACCGGCCTCGCCGAGCGGCTTCGCACCGGACCGCTCGCCGGGCTGCGCGTCGAGGTGCTGCACGGCCGGATGAAGGTCGACGAGCGGGACAAGATCATGCACGCGCTCCGCGCGGGGGCGATCGACGTGCTGGTCGCCACGACCGTCATCGAGGTCGGCATCGACGTGCCGAACGCCACCGTCATGGTGATCGAAGACGCCGACCGCTTCGGGCTTTCCCAGCTCCATCAGCTGCGCGGACGCGTCGGCCGCGGCCGCCACGCCTCGTACTGTGTGCTGGTCGGCGATCCGAAGACCGAGGACGGCGGGTTCCGTCTCGAGGCGATGAAGCTGACGACCGACGGCTTCGAAATCGCGCAGCGGGACCTCGAGCTGCGCGGCATCGGCGAGCTGCTCGGCGAGGCCGGCCGCGAGGCGCTGCGGCAGCACGGCGTGCGCGGCGACCTCAAGATCGCCGATCTGGTGCGCGACCGCGAGTGGCTCGAGCGGGCGCGGACGGACGCCGCCGCGATCCTCGTCAAGGATCCGGCGCTCCGGCAACCGGCGCACCGGACGGTGGCCGAAGCGCTGCGGGCGCGCTTCGGCCAGGCGCCCGTCGAGAACGTGCGGGTGGGATGATGCGCGTCACCTCCGGCAGGGCCAAAGGCGCGCACCTTCGGACGCCCGGCGCGGGCGTGCGCCCGACCTCGAACCGCGTCAAAGAGGCGCTCTTCAACGCGCTCGCCCCGCGGCTCGAAGACGCGCGCGTCCTCGACCTCTTCGCCGGTACGGGCGCGCTCGGCATCGAGGCGCTGAGCCGCGGCGCGGCACGGGCCGTGTTCGTCGAGCGCGATCCACGCGCGGTCGGCGCGATTCGCCGCAACATCGCCGCGGCGCAGGTCGACGATCGCACGGAAGTCCGGCGCGGCGCGGTGCCGGGCGCGCTCGACGGGCTCGAGCGGGAGGGCGCGGGCTTCGACCTGATCGTGCTCGATCCTCCGTACGGCCAGGATCTGCCGGCGCGCACGCTGCGGCGTCTCGCGGCCTCGCCGCTTCTGGCTCCAGGCGGTATCATCGCCGCGGAAGGGCACTGGCGCGACGACCCGGGCGAGATCCCGGGACTTCGCCGGATTCGCGACGCGCGCTACGGCGAGACGGGCCTTTGGTTCTACGTGAGACAGGAGGCTGCGGATGCAGCCGAAGGTCCTGCGAAGACAGGGGAAGGTGGTGGCGCATGACAAAGGCGGACGGTGTCACCGCGGTCTACCCCGGCAGCTTCGATCCGGTCCACAACGGCCACATCGACATCATCGTCCGGGCGCGGCGCGTCTTCGGCCGCGTGGTCGTGGCGGTGGCCAACAACCTCGGCAAGCAGCCGATGTTTTCGACCGACGATCGCGTCGAGATGCTGCGGGCGGCGATGGCGGGGCAGGAGGGCATCGAGGTGCGGGCGTTCGAGGGCCTCACGGTCGAGTTCGCGGCCTCGATCCATGCCGGGGTGATCGTCCGGGGCCTGCGCGCCAACGAGGACTTCGAATTCGAGCTCAAGATGGCCGCTATGAACAAGCGGTTACATCCGGAGATCGAGACCGTCTTTATGATGACGAGTCCCGAATACGCCTATCTAAGCTCGACGCTCATTCGGGAGGTGACGTCGTTCGGCGGTTCCGTCGCGGGATTGATTCCCGCAGCGGCAGGAGAGCGCCTCGCGCGCGCCCCAAAGCCGCGCCGGCCCGCGTAACTCAAGACACGTGCCATCGATTCCCGAGGTCGCCTGCTCTGCCTTGACAATGGAAACCGGCGATCCGTATAATGAACGGGTGTTCGTGTGCCCGGCGAGATCCGCCGGGCACTGTGTTGTTAGGGTGGTGTAGCGAACGTGCGCGTGAGCGTGAGTGAGCTGCTGGCGGACCGCGACGGCGTCCGGGTGCTCGCGTTCGCGGAACCGCTGCCCGCGCCGAGCGAAGACATCGCCTTCGTCGGGCCGGTCGCCGGCGAAATTCGGCTGACCGGGACGGCCGGGGGCGTGTCGCTTCGGGGCCGCGTCCGGGCGGCCGCCACGTGCACCTGCGGCGCCTGCCTCCGGCGTTTTGACCTGCCGTTGACCGTGGAGGTCGCCGAGGACTACGGGCCGCGGACGGGGCAACCCGAGGAAGCCGACGCGGAGCGGGAGCTGACCGCCCGCGATTTTCTGGTCCCGGTGGAGCAGGGCGACACGATCGACGTTGCGGAGGTGGTCCGGCAGCACGTGCTGCTGGCTCTGCCGCTCGCGCCGCGCTGCCGGGACGATTGCCCCGGCCTCTGTCCCCGCTGCGGGGCGGACCTCAACAACGGGCCGTGCGGGTGCGCGGCCGACAACGTGGATCCGAGACTGGAGGTCCTGCGGCGCTGGCGCGCCGGAGACGGCGAGGCGTAAGGGAGCGTGACGAGATGGGACTGACCAAACGGCGATTCAGCAAGGCCCGCACCGCGTCCCGCCGCGCCGTATTCAAGGCGCGCGCGGTGACGCTCGTCGACTGCCCGCAGTGCCACGCGCGGATGGTGCCGCACCGCGTCTGCCCCGCCTGCGGCTACTACGGCGGGCGTCAGGCGATCCAGATCAAGACGAAGGAAGACAAGAGCGCCTAGTGATCCTCCGCGTGGGGCCGCGCGTGTGATGCGGGTCGCGCTCGACGCGATGGGAGGCGACCACGCGCCGCACGAGATCGTCGCCGGCGCCGCGGACGCGGTCCGGGACCTCGACGTCGAAGTCGTGCTCGTCGGTCCCGCCGACCGCCTAAAGGATGAACTGCGCCACTTCCCGGACCAGGGGCGCCTGCGGATCGTCGACGCCCCCGAGGTCATCGGCATGGCCGAAGCGCCCGCGATGGCCCTCCGCCGGAAGCGTCGCTCGTCGATCGCGGTCGCGCTCGATCTCGTGCGGCGCGGCGAGGCCGACGCCATGGTCAGCGCGGGCAACACCGGCGCGGTGATGGCCGCGGCGCTCTTGACGCTGCGGCCGATCGAGGGGATCGACCGCCCGGCGATCGCGGCGGTGCTGCCCACGCGCCGCGAGCGCGGCCGCGTGATCATGCTCGACGCCGGCGCCAACGTGGACTGCCGCCCCAAGCATCTGCTGCAGTTCGGCGTGATGGGCAGCGTCTACGCCGCGCGCGTCCTCGGCGTCGAGTCGCCGCGCGTCGGCCTCCTCAGCAACGGCGAAGAGGACACGAAGGGCAACGAGCTCGTGATCCGCTCGGCGGAGCTGCTCCGGCGGTCCGGCCTCCGGTTCATCGGCAACGTGGAAGGCCGCGGGGTCTTCGCGGGCGACGCGGACGTCGTGGTCTGCGACGGTTTCGTCGGCAACGTCGTTCTCAAGTTCGGCGAAGGTCTGGCCCTCGGCATCTTCAGCCTGCTACGCGAGGAGCTGAGCCGCGGGCTTTTCGTCCGGCTCGGCGTGGCGCTCGCCCGCCCGCGCCTGCGCGCGCTGGCCCTCCGGCTCGACCACACCGAGTACGGCGGCGCCCCGCTCCTCGGCGTCGACGGCATCTGCATCGTGAGCCACGGCAGCTCGAAGGCGAGAGCCGTCCGCAACGCTGTCGGCCTGGCCGCCGAATCGGTGCGCGCGCGCATGGTCGAGGCGATCCGGGCCGACGTCGCGCATCTCGCGGAACTGGCGCTCGCGCAGGGATTCTCCGCGGTCTGACTTCACCAGGAGGCGACGCGTGCGAAGCGGATCCACGATCGTGGGGATGGGCCGGTGCGTGCCCGAGCGCGTGCTGACCAACGCGGAGCTCGCGGCGACGGTCGAGACCACGCCCGCGTGGATCGAATCGCACACCGGTATCCAGGAGCGCCACATCGCGGGGCCCGAGACGGCCACCTCGGACCTGGCTTACGGCGCTGCGGTCGAGGCGCTCCGGGCGGCCGGCGTCGCGCCCGCGGACGTGGACCTGATCGTTGTCGGCACGACGACGCCCGACATGGTCTTCCCGAGTGTGGCGTGCCTCCTTCAGCAGCGGCTCGGCACGCGCACCGTCGGCTGCCTCGACGTCTCCGCGGCGTGTTCGAGCTTCATGTACGCGCTGAGCGTCGCCCACGCCGCCGTCGTCGCCGATCAGGCCGAGACCGTCCTGGTCGTCGGGGCCGAGACACTCTCGCGGATCACGAACTGGCGGGACCGCGCGACCTGTATTCTGTTCGGAGACGCGGCGGGCGCCGCGGTCGTGCGTCCCGCGCGCGAGGGCTACGGCTTTCTCTCGTTCGCGCTCGGCGGAGACGGCCGGGCGGGTGCCGCGCAGCTGTACCTGCCGGCGGGGGGCAGCCGGAAACCCGCGTCGTTCGAAACGGTGGAGCACCAGGAGCACACCATCCGCATGGCCGGCCCCGAAGTCTACAAGTTCGCGGTCCGGACGATCCCGCGCGCCGCGCTGGAGGCGATCGCCAAAGCCGGCCTCGCGCCCGCGGATATCGACTTCGTGATTCCGCATCAGGCGAATCTACGCATCATCCAGTCGGCGGCGCACTGGATGCGCGTGCCGATCGAAAAATTCTACGTCAACGTCCAGCACTACGGCAACACGTCGGCCGCGTCGGTGCCCGTGGCGCTCTACGAAGCGGTCGCGACGGAGCGCGTGCGCGAGGGCGCCATCGGCGTCATGGTGGCGTTCGGCGGCGGGTACACGTGGGGCGCCTGCGCGATCCGGTGGGGCGGGGCGGCGTGACGACCGCGGCCGTCTTTCCCGGCCAGGGCGCGCAGCACGTCGGAATGGGCCGCGAGCTCGCGGAGCGGCATCCCGAGGCGCGCGAGATCTTCCGCCGGGCGAGCGCCGCGGCCGGCGTAGACCTCTACCGGATGTGCGCCGAAGGCCCGGAAGAGGCGCTGCGGCAGACCGAGAACACGCAGCCGGCGCTCCTGACCGCAAGCCTCGCCTGTCTCGCGACGGTGCCGCTCGCGCCGGCCTGCGCGGCCGGCCTCAGCCTCGGCGAGTACACGGCGCTCGTGTGTGCGGGCGCCCTGGCGCTCGAAGACGCGGTGCGGCTCGTGCGGCTGCGCGGACGGTACATGCAGGAGGCCTGTCTGGGACGCGACACGATGATGGCCGCGCTGATGGGGCTCGACGGCGACCGGGTGCGCGCGGTGTGCGAGGCGCAGGCCCACCTCGGCGTGGTGGAGCCGTCGAACTTCAACAGTCCCGGGCAGGTCGTCGTCGGTGGAGAGGCGGCCGCGGTCCGCGCCGTGCTCGAGGCCGCGAAGGCCGCCGGCGCGCGGCGGGCGATGCCCCTGGCCGTGAGCGCGCCGTTCCATACGCGGCTCATGGCCCCGGCCGCGGAGCGGCTCGCCGGCGATCTCGAGGCGCTGCCGCTGCGGGATGCCCGCATTCCGGTCTTTGCAAACGTCTCCGCCGCGCCGGTGCGGATCGCGGACGAGATCCGCCGGGCGCTGCTGGCGCAGGTCGCCTCCCCCGTTCGCTGGGAAGAGTCCGTGCGGGCAATGCGCCGGGACGGGGTCGATCTCTTTGTCGAGATCGGTCCGGGCACCACGGTGAGCGGCATGATCCGCCGGACCGTCGACGCGGCGACCTGCCACGTCGAGGACGCCGCCTCCCGCGACGAGGCGCTCACGCTGCTGACGGCGCCGGGAGTGGCGACCTGATCGCCGCGGGGCGCGTCGCGCTCGTCACCGGCGCATCGGGCGGCATCGGAGGCGCGATCGCCGCGCGCCTGGCCCGGGAAGGCGCGGCCGTGATCGTCCATTACGGCCGCAACGCCCAGGGGGCCGAGGAGACGCTGCGGGAGATCACCGCCGCGGGCGGCGAGGGAACGATCCTCCAGGCCGACCTAACCGACGTCGAGGCCTGCCGGCAGTGCGCCGACGCGGCGCACGCGTGGCGCGGGCGGCTCGACATCGTCGTCAACAACGCCGGGCTCACGCGCGACGGCCTCTTGGTGCGGATGCGCGACGAGGACTGGCACGAAATCATGGCGATCAACCTGCACGCGACGTTCTACTTGACCCGCGCCGTGCTGCGTGAGATGCTCCGGCACCGATGGGGCCGGGTCGTGAACATCTCGTCCGTCGTGGCGGAGGTCGGGAACCCGGGGCAGGCGAACTACATCGCGGCCAAGGCCGGCGTGATCGGCTTCACGAAGGCGGTCGCGCGGGAAGTAGCCACGCGCGGAATCACGGTCAACGCGGTGTCGCCGGGGTACATCGACACCGGGCTGACGGGCAAGCTCACGGACGCCCAGCGCGCGCGCTTCGTCGAACAGATCCCGGTGGGGCGGACCGGCCGGCCGGATGAGGTCGCCGCCGCGGTCGCGTTTTTCGCGGCCGATGACGCGTCGTACGTCACCGGGCAGGTCCTGAACGTCGACGGCGGACTGGTCATGCGGTAATCACGGGAGGTGCACGAATGGCATCGGCATTTGACCGGGTGAAGGCGATCGTGGTGGAGCAGCTCGGCGTGGACGCCGCCCAGGTGACGCCGCAGTCGAAGTTCGTCGAAGACCTGGGCGCGGATTCGCTCGACGTCGTCGAGCTCGTCATGGCCCTCGAGGAAGAGTTCGACATCGAGATCCCGGACGAGGACGCGGAGAAGATCGCGACCGTCGGCGAGGCGGTCAAGTACATCGAGGGCCACGTCGAGGCGCCCGCGGAATAACCGGGCGCGTCCTGCAAATGACCGAACACCGGGTGGCCGTGACCGGCCTGGGCGTCGTCAGTCCGATCGGCACGACCACCGAAACATTCTGGAACGCCTTGATGGAGGGCCGCTCCGGCGTCCGCCGGATCACGGCGTTCGATCCGTCGCCGTACGCCTGCCAGATCGCGGCGGAAGTCGTCGACTTCGACCCCGCCGCGTACCTCGACCGCAAAGAAGTCCGGCGCAACGACCGCAACGTGCACTTGGCCGTCGCGGCCGCGCGCCAGGCGCTCGACGACGCCGGCCTGCGGATCACCCCGCAGCTTCGCGACGACGTCGGCATCATCATCGGCACCGGCACCGGCGGCGCCATCACCTGGGAAGGGCAGCACCAACTGCTGCTCGAGCGCGGGCCCGGCCGCGTCAGCCCGTTCTTCGTCCCGATGATGATGCACAACAGCGCTTCCGCCATCGTCGGCATGCTGACGGGCGCACGCGGCCCCAACTTCTCCGTGGCCTCCGCCTGCGCTACCGGCGGCCACGCGATCGGCGAGGCGATGCGCAAGATCCAGCGCGGCGACGCGGTCGCGATGATCTGCGGCGGCGCCGAAGCCGCGATCACGCCGCTGAGCCTCGCCGGGTTCACGGCCGAAAAAGCGCTCAGCACCCGCAACGACGCCCCGGCGAAGGCCGTCCGGCCTTTCGACCTTCACCGGGACGGCTTCGTGATGGGCGAGGGGGCCGGCGTGGTGGTGATCGAGGCGTGGGAGCACGCCGAGCGCCGCGGCGCCCGCGTCCACGCGGAGCTCGTCGGCTACGGGGCCAGCGCGGACGCCTTCCACATCACGCAGCCCGACCCGGAGGGCGACGGCGCCGCGCTGGCGATGCGGCGGGCCCTGCGGGACGCGAAGCTCGAACCGCATGAGATCGGCTACATCAACGCGCACGGCACGAGCACCGAGTACAACGACAAGTTCGAGACCTTCGCCATCAAACGGGTCTTCGGCGAGGCTGCGAAGCGCGTGCCGGTCAGTTCGACGAAGTCGATGACCGGGCACCTGCTCGGTGCGGCCGGCGGCGTGGAGCTGATCGCCGCCATCCTCGCCGTCGCCCGCGGCATGCTGCCGCCCACGATCAACTACGAGACGCCCGATCCGGAGTGCGACCTCGACTACGTGCCGAACAGGGCGCGGCCGGCGAAGATTACCGCCGCGATGTCGAACGGCTTCGGCTTCGGCGGCCACAACTCGATCCTGATCGTGAAGAGCCCGTCCTAGTATGGTCGAGGTGATCGAGCCGCTCGCTCCGGACCGCGACGCGCAGCTCGCGGAGCTGGAACGGCGGCTCGACGTGCACTTCCGCGACCGGACGCTGCTGCACACCGCGCTCGTGCACGGCTCGGTCGGCGCGGAAGCTCGCAGCCGGCACGGCGACAACTACGAGCGGCTGGAATTTCTCGGCGACGCGGTCCTCAACCTCGTGGTCGCCGATCACCTCTACCGGCTCTTTCCCACGCGGCTCGAAGGCGACCTCGCGCGCTTGCGCGCGTCGGTCGTCAGCGAAGGCCCGCTCGCCCAGATCGCCCGCGCGATGGACCTCGGCCGCTACATGCTGCTGGGACGGGGGGAGGAGAAGGGCGGGGGACGGTCGCGCGCGTCGCTGCTCGCCGATGCGCTCGAAGCGGTCGTCGGCGCGGTGTATGTCGACGCGGGCTACGGCGTCGCGCACCACTGCGTGACGCGGTGGTTTGCGGAGGACCTGTCCCGGCTCGAGGAGCCGGGCGGCAGCGACTACAAGAGCCTGCTTCAAGAACTCGTGCAGCAGCGCGAGCGCCGCCTGCCGCGATACCGCATCACCGGCCAGGAAGGCCCGGAGCACAACCGGGCGTTCGTGGCGGTGGTGGAGGTGAGCGGCCGGGTGATCGGCGAGGGACGGGGCAAGAGCAAGAAAGAAGCCGAGCAGGCCGCGGCGCAGCAGGCCCTCGAGCACCTCCGGCGGAGCCGGGCGGGTTGAAGCATCTCTGGGCCCCCTGGCGGCTGCACTACATTAAAGGACCGCCGATGCCGGACTGCATCTTCTGCACGTTTCCCCGCGAGGGACGCGACCGTGAGCGCGGTATCCTGATCCAGGGCCGGCTCGCCTTCGTCATCCTGAACCTGTACCCGTACAACTCGGGCCACCTCATGGTGGTACCGCACCGCCACGTCGCCGACCCGGCCGACCTCACGAACGACGAGCAGCTCGAGATGCAGCAGTTCGTGGTCGCCTCCATGCGCGCGCTGCGCGAGGTCTACCGGCCGGAGGGGTTCAACATCGGCATGAACGTCGGCCACGCGGCCGGCGCCGGCATCGCCGACCACCTGCACACTCACGTCGTCCCGCGCTGGGTGGGCGACACGAACTTCATGCCGGTCCTCGGCGAGACCAAAGTGCTGCCCGAGGAGCTGACCGTGACCTACGACCGGCTCGCGGCGGTGCTCCGCGCGGGCTCCGCGGCCGGCCCGCAGTCCTGACGCTCCGGCGTTTTCAAGCCGCCGGCACCGCCGCGGCGGTCCTGCTCGCCGCGGCCGCGGCTCTCCGGGCGTTCGCGCCGGCGGTAATGACATCGTTGCCGGCGAGTCCGGCGGCAGCCGGTCCGCCGGCGGCCGGCGGCGGTGCGGCGGCCGTCGACATCGCCCTGAGCGACCGGACGGCGCGCGCCCTCGGCGTGGCGGCCGGTGACGTGATCGAGATCGCGCCGACCGCGGCCGGTCCGTGGCGGCGCGTCCGGATCGCGCACCTCTACCGGCCGTTGCTGTACCCCACCGAAGTCGCCGATCGCGACGCGGACGTCCGGTTGCACCTTCCCGACCTGCAGGCCCTCACCGGTTCGGGCGACGCGGTCGACAGCATCGTCATACGGCTCCGCGACTCGTCCCGGGCGCCCGGCGTGGCGTCGGAGCTGACGGCGATGGGCCTCGGCGTCCACGCGTACACGTCCGTCGAGCTCGCCCGCCGCAGTTCGAGTTCGTTCGAAGTGATCGCGCGCTTCCACCGCGCGATCGGCGCGGTCGCGGTCCTCGCGGGCAGCGTCTTCCTCGTGACGATCATGACGCTGCGCGGCGAGGAGATGCGGCGCGAAGTCGGTATGATGCGCCTCATGGGTCTGGGCTCGCGCACCGTGGCGTCCGCGGTCCTGCTCGTCGCGGCCGCGGTGGCGGTCGCCGGCAGCCTCGCCGGCGCGGGACTGGCATATGCGATCTCGTTCGCGATCAACGCGTACTATCGGCGGCTGTTCGACACCGACATTCTCTTTTCGCGCGTGACGTGGCGGCTGGTCGCGGACGCCGCGGCTCTTTCGGTCGTACTCGGCCTGGCCGCCGGGGCGCTCACGGCCTGGCGGCTGCTGCGCCGGCGCCCGCTCGACCAGATCGGACGCTAGCGGCGTGGCATCCCTCGTCTTTCTCGCCGGCCGGATGCTCGGGCGCAATCGCGTGCGCAGCGCGCTCGTCCTCCTCGGCCTCGCGGTGACCGGCGCGCTCCTCCTCGACATGACCATGCTCGCGCACGGCCTCGAGACGAGCCTGGGCACCGTGCTCGGCCGGATCGGCTTCGCGATCCGCGTGCTGCCGAAGGGCGCGCTGCCGTTTGCGGGGGAAGAAGAGGTCGGCGGCGCGGACCGCCTCGCCGGAGCGATCGCGCGGCAGGCCGGGGTGGCCGAGGCGGTGCCCGTCGCCGCCACCAACGTGTACGCGCAGCACGATGGGAGACGGTTCCCGACGTTCGTCCTCGCGGTGCCGGGCGGCGGCACGGGCGCCTACGCGCTCCTCGAAGGCCGCGACCTGCCGCCGGCGGACCGGCTCGCGCCGGACCGCGCGCCGGGCGGAGCGCCGGCCGCGATCATCAACCCGACCATGGCCCGGCGCGACGGGGTGCGGATCGGCGACACGGTGGTGCTCTCGGCGGTGCCGTCGCGGGGGCTCGCGCCGCTCGCGGCGTCGCGCGCGTTCCGGGTTTCCGGCATCGCCGACTTCTACGTCGACCTCGCCTCGCAGCGGTCGATCTCCATTCCCACGGCCGATCTGCGCGCGCTCCAGGGCCGGCCGGCCGGGGCGGCGTCCATGATTCTCGTGCGCCTCAACGACCCGGCGCGCGCCCCGGCGCTGGTGCGGTGGATCGAGGCGCAGGACCCGCGGGTCGACGCGCTCAGCAACGCGGACTTCCTCGCGCGCCTCGCGACGCGGCTCACGTATTTCAATCAGTTCTCGCTGATCCTCGGCTCGCTCAGCGTCGCCGTCTCGTTCCTCCTGATCACGGCGATCGTGACGCTGTCCGTCGGCGAGCGACTCGGCGAGATCGCGACGCTTCGCGCGATCGGCTTTACCCGCGCGCGCATCGCGTCGCTCGTCCTGCTGGAGGGCGCGGCGCTCGGCGTGGCGAGCCTGCCGGGCACGTTTCTCCTCGGACTTGTCATCGCGCGCTACCTCGACGGGATCCTCAGGCAGGCGCCGGGGCTCCCGGTCGACCTCCACTTCTTCGTGCTGACCCCCGCGGCGGCGACGCGCACGATCGCGCTGCTCGCGGCCACCGGCGCCGCGGCGGGCGTGTACCCGGCGGCGGTCGCCTCGAAAACCGCGGTCGCCGCCACGCTGCACGCCGAGGTGCAATCGTGAGCGCCCGTGCCGACGCGGCCGCGGCGTTCGGCACGCCGGACGCCGCGGCCGTCACAGCGGATGCGGTGGTCAAGGAGTACCGTACGGCGGGCGGCACGGTGCGCGCGCTGCGCGGCGTGAGTTTGAGCGTCGAACGGGGACGAATGGTGTCGATCGTCGGCCCGAGCGGCTGCGGCAAGTCGACCCTGCTGCACCTGCTGGGCGGCGTGGACGTGCCGACGGAGGGCGCCGTCACCCTGCTCGGGCAGGACACCCGCGCGCTCCCCGACGCGCGGCTCGCAAAACTGCGCCTCGCACACGTCGGCTTCGTCTTCCAGCGGTTTTTTCTGCTGCCGATGCTCACGGCCGAGGAGAACGTGACACTGCCGATGCTGGAGGCGGGAGTCCCCGCGTCCGCGCGTCGGGCGCGGGCGGCGGCGCTCCTCGAGCGGGTGGGGCTCGCCGGCCGGGCGGGGCACCGGCCCGGACAGCTGAGCGGCGGCGAGATGCAGCGGGTGGCCATCGCGCGCGCCCTCGCCAATCGCCCCGCGCTGCTTCTCGCCGACGAGCCGACCGGCGAGCTCGACGACGCCACGGGCCGCGAGATCATCCGGCTGCTGCGCGACGCGACGCGCGACGGGTGCGCCGTCGTGGTCGTGACCCACAACGCCGAACTCGCATCGCTTGCCGACCGGCAGCTCCGCATGCGGAACGGAACCGTCGTATGACGCCGGCGGCCCGGTTGGTCGCGCGGCGGGCGCTGCTCGACCGGCCCTGGCGCTCGACGCTGCTGCTGCTCGGCTACGGCGTCGGCGTGGCGATCATGATCGCGCTGCTCTCGGTCGGCGACGCGCTGCTGCTCGAGGCGAAGGACCGGAACCTCGTGGCCGGCGGCGACGTGGTGGTGCTGCCGGAGGGTATCGATCCCGCGGTCATCAAGGTGAACGGCGTAACCGGTATGTTCCTCACCGTGCCGAACGCCGGGTTTCTCGTGCGCGACGTCCTCGAGGGCCCGCGCTTCCGCCGCGACGTCGCCGCGGCCGCGCCGCAGATCTCCTCGAGGCTGCTCTACGTGCGAGCGCACGGCCGCGTGGTGACGGCGAGCGCCTCGGCCGGCATCCCGTCGCTGGACCGCGCCGCCCGCGCCGCCCGCGCCGTGACGGACGGGAGCGACAGCGCGGCGGACGAGGCGTGGCTGCATCCAGCGCCGGCAGCGCTGGCCCACGTCCTCGACCGCTTCCACGTAGTGCCGGCCGCGCCCGCGCGATCTCGTTCCCGCGCCGCCGCGCGGTCTCCGTGGGTGGAGTGGGACTACTTCAACGTCTTCGATCCTGCAACGCACGCGTACGCGTACCTCACGCTTATCACCGGAGCCCAGCCGGCCGGCGCGGTGCTGGCCCGCGTCAAAGTGCCCGGCGCGCCCGTTCGGGACGTGGTTATCCCAAGCGTGCTCCTGCCGGGCGATATCTCGACGGAGACGGCCGAGCAGCACCTCGGCCCCGCGCGGCTCACCGCCGGCCCGCGCGGCTACCGCCTCACCGTCGACGATTCGCGGCTGCGGGTCGATCTCACGATTCGGCCGGACGCCGGTTTCGTACTGCCGGCGACCGAGGTGCGGCTCGGACCAGCGGTGAGTGGCTACGTGGTCCCGGTGGCGCGCGGACGGGCGGACGGCACGATTCGAACCGGCGGCCGGACGCTTGCGTTTGCGGGCGCGCCGGCCTACCACGACCACAATTGGGGCACGTGGGCGGGCGTCACGTGGGAGTGGGGGCAGGCGTCGAGCGACGTCGGCGCGCTTGTCTATGCGAGCGTGCACCTGCCGAACCCAGACGTGCCGGACGGGGGACGAACCCGGGCCACGCTCTTTGTGTGGCGGCGGGCCCGGCCGGGGGCCGCGCCCGCGCAGGACTCCGGAGGTCTCGTCGCCGCGCTGCCGGTGACCGGCGTGACGTACAGCGGATGGCGGCCCGGGCCGGTGGTCGACGGCCACCGCGTGGCGGCGCCGTCCGAGGTCACGGTCCACGCCGAGAACGGACCCGACACGGTCACGGTCCGAATCGTCGTGCAGGACGCGCTCGGCAGCCGGCCCCTCGGGACGCCGGCCGGCGCCGAGGCGGCCGGCCGGGTCCCGGTCTTTCTGCAGCTGCGCGGGGACGCCGCCCTCCTGGGCACGATCGGCGGCACGGAGATCTCGTGGCACGGGCCGGCCGCCTCGGAGACGTTCGTGCGGCCGTGAGCGTACGCGGATACGGAGGATCCCGGGTCCGGGCCGTCATCTTCGACCTCGACGGACTCATCGTAGATACGGAGACGCCGGAATATCTGGCGTGGCAGGCTGTGCACGCCCAGCACGGCTGGCCGTTTCCGATCGAGTCGTGGCGCCTCAACATCGGACGCGCCGACAGTCCGTTCGATCCACTCGGGCGCTTCCGCGAGCCGGACAGCCCGATGGCGCCGGAGGCGGCGCGGGCGGTGTGGCAGGATCACCACGACCGCCTGCAGCGGGAATTCCTGAAACCGCTGCCGGGGGTGGCGGCCTTGCTGGAAGGCGTGCGCGCGCACCGGCTCCGGACCGCGGTGGCTTCGTCTTCGCGGATTGCGCGGGTGCGGGAGCGCCTCCGGGAGATCGGCCTGACGGCTCAATTCGACGCGGTCGCCGGCGGCGACGAAGTGCGGCGGGCAAAGCCCGCGCCGGACGTCTATCGCTTGGCGGCGCAGCGGATCGGGGTGGCGGAACGAGCCTGCGTCGCGCTCGAAGACAGCGAGTCGGGGGTGCAGGCCGCGAAGGCCGCCGGGATGTGGTGCGTCGCGGTGCCGTCGGCGCTGACGCGCGGGATGGATTTCTCGGCGGCCGACCTCGTAGTGGGGAGCCTGCTTTACGTCACGGTGGAGACCCTCACCTCGCTGCCCGGGCGGGCCGGCGACGCGGGGCGCAGCGCCCCGTCGTGACGGCGCCGCTCTTCTGGACCGCGTTCGTGCTCGGGATCGTGTTCTGCGCGCCTCCCGGCGTCGTGCTCGCGGAGGCCCTGCGACGCGGCATGCGTCGGGGATTTGCGGGCGCGCTGCTGACCGAATTCGGGTCGCTCGTCGGCGACGCGACCTGGGCGGCGCTCGCGCTGTCCGGCGTCGCCTACCTCACGGTCTACCGGCCGGCCGCCGCCGTGCTCGGCGCGCTCGGCGTCGCGCTTCTCTTCTCGGTCGCCTGGAGGGCGCTTCGGGATGCCCGCGCCGGCGCGGTCCCGCACGCCGCGGAGCCCCGGGCCACGGCGTCCCGCGGCGACTTCGCGGCCGGCGCCGCCCTGTCGCTTTCCAATCCGCAGAACATCACGTTCTGGCTCGGCGTCGGGGGCGGGGCGGTGGCCGCGCTCGGCGCGAACCGTCAAGACGTACTCCCCGTGTTTTTCGGCGGATTCATGCTGGCGTGCGTGGCGTGGTGCTTTCTGATGGCCGCGGTGATCGCATGGGGCCGCCGATTTCTGTCCCGTACGCTTTATCGGGGTATCAACCTTGTGTGCGGCATCGCCATGGCGTACTTCGGCGTCAGGTTGCTGCTGGTGCTGACGTCGAACGGCGGCCCGGCGCGAATACACTAGTAGGGCGGGGTATTGCGTCCATGGGAGAGCCAGCAGCCGTGAACGATCCTGATGCCGTTATCAACGCCCTCGGCCTGACCAAACGTTATGGACGGAGACGCGCCATCGAAGATGTGACTTTTTCCGTGCAGGAGGGCGAGATCTTTGGATTCTTGGGGCCGAACGGAGCCGGGAAGACAACCACAATCCGCGCCCTGCTCGGACTGGTGCGCCTCCAGCATGGTCGGGCCACGATGTTCGGAGAACCGGCCGGCCGGGCGGATCGCAGCCGTCTGGGGTTTGTTCCAGGAGAGCTGAGCCTGTTTGAAAGTATGACGGGGGGCCAGGTCCTAGACTACCTGGGGGCGCTGACACGTCGACCGGCGCTGCGACGCACGCAACTGCTGGAACGGTTTGCGCTCAGTCGGCAAGATCTGGGCCGTCCGATTCGGCATTATTCGCGCGGCATGAAGCAGAAGCTCGGGATAGTACAGGCGCTCCAACACGATCCCGTCCTCCTCGTGATGGATGAGCCCGCCGAAGGTTTGGATCCTCTCATGCAGCAGGCGTTCTATCAGTTGCTCGACGAGTTGCGCGCGCGGGGCAGGACGGTGTTTATCTCCTCGCATCTCCTCTGGGAAGTCGAGCGGATCTGCGACCGCGTGGCCATCATCCGCGAGGGGCGGCTTGTCGCGACCGAACGCATCGACTCGCTGCGGCAGCGCAGCCCCCGTCGAGTCGAAGTCCAGTTCTCGCGGGCCGCCGACGCGACCGCCTTCCGGCCTGCCGCCGGGGTCGCCGTGGACCGCGTGGACGGCGCGCGGCTCACGATGCGGGTGCCGGTGGAAAGAACGGCCTCGATGCTGGACGCCCTCGCGCCGTGGGACGTCGCGGACTTGGTGTGGGAGCGGCCCTCCCTGGAGGACATCTTTCTCGGCTATTATCGCGGGCATCCGGATGCGTCCTGAAATCTCCCGGCGGCTCCGCTTCAGTCTTCGCGCACTGGGAGTCTACTCCGCGGGCCTCGTCCTCTTTGAATACCTGCTCGCGGTCGTCTACGGGACATTAGGAGGGCCGAACCTGGGGGCAATGGTGCAATTGCTCCCGCCGGGCATCCAGGCGCTCCTCGGCAACGAAGTTGGCCGGCTGCTGACGCCGCAGGGATTTCTCGCGTTCATATTCGTCCATCCCTTCGTGTTGGTACTGATGAGCGCATTTCCGATCGCGTTTGCATCCGGCGCCCTGGCCGGCGAGGTCGAACGCCGCACGATCGCGCTCGTCCTCACGCGCCCTATCAGCCGTCGCCAGGTGGTGACCAGTATCGCGTTGGTGATGGTGGCCGGCATCGTCGCAATGTGCGCCGCGCTGTGGATGGGGCTCGTTCTCGTCACCCGGCTTCGCGGTCTTGGCCCTGTCGATGTGACGGCGCTCGGCTGGGCCGCCGCCTCGGGAACGGTGGCGTTCTGGGTAATCGGCGGCGTGACACTGCTGAGTTCCGCGGCGGCCAGCGAGGCGGGCCGGGCGGGCGCGGTCGGCACGGCGTTTGCCCTGGTGTCGTATGTCGCGGACTACGTCGCCAACCTCGCTCCGGCGTGGAGATGGCTCAAGCGGTACTCCGTGTTTGCATACTGGGACCCGCAGGGTGTCGTGGCCCGTGGTGGGCTGATTTGGTCCGACGTGGCCGTCCTGGTAGGCGTTGCGGCGCTCACCACCGTCCTTGCGGTGGTCGTCTTCGAGCGGCGCGACGTCGTCGTCTGAACGCGGCAGCCCCGCTCAAAACCAAAGGAGTGGGGGAGCCCTCACTTCCCAACCGGCGACGCCGTGGTCCGGTGGCCCGCGGGCGGGCCGTTCTACGTCCGAATCTGTCCGGAGCCCCAGATGATCCACTTCGTCGTCGTCAGGTCCGCGAGGCCCATCGGCCCGCGCGCGTGGAGACGGTTGGTGCTGATCCCGACCTCGGCGCCGAGACCGAACTCCCCGCCGTCGACGAGCCGCGTGGACGCGTTGACCAGCACCGCGGCGCTGTCGACCTCGCGGACGAACCGCTCCGCGCGCGCGCGGTCGTTCGTGACGATCGCGTCGGCGAGCGCGGTGCCGTGCCGCCGGATGTGGTCGACGGCCGCGTCGAGGCCGTCGACCACGCGGACCGCGAGCACGAGGTCGAGATACTCGGCGTCCCAGTCATCGTCCGTCGCCGGCGCCGCCTCCGGCGCCAGCCGGCGCGTCTCCGCATCGCCGCGCACCTCGACGCCCGCCGCCCGCAGCGCGGAGACCAGCGGCGGAATGATCCGCGGCGCCGCCGGCGCGTCGACGAGCGCCTTTTCGAGCGCGTTGCACGTGCTCGGGCGGTTCGTCTTGGCGTTGAGGATCAGCCGCACCGCCATCTCGAGATCGGCGTCCCGGTCGACGAAGACGTGGGTCACGCCCCGGTCGTGCTTCAGGACCGGCACGCGGGCGTGCTCGGTGACGAGCCGGATCAACGCGGGCCCGCCCCGCGGGATGACCAGGTCGACGAGACCATCGAGGCGCACCAGCTCCCGGATCGCGTCGTAGTCCCGCCGCGCGAGCAGCGTGACCGCGGCCTCCGGGAGGCCCGCCGCGCGAAGACCCGCCGCAATCGCCGCGCCGAGCGCCTCGTCGGAGTGCCGCGACTCCGCGCCGCCGCGCAGGATCACCGCGTTCCCGGACCGCAGGCAGAGGCCCGCCGCGTCCACCGTCACGTTGGGGCGGGACTCGTAGATCATCGCCACCACGCCGATCGGCACGCGCACCCGGCGGACCTCCATGCCGTTCGGACGGACGCGGACCTCGACCGCGGCGCCCAGCGGATCGGGCATCGCGGCGATTTCCTCGAGCGCACGGGCGAGCTGCCCGACGCGCGCCGTGGTGAGGGTGAGGCGGTCGCGAAACGCCGCCGGGCGGTCGCCGAGCGACGCGAGGTCCCGGCCGTTGGCGTCCAGGATCGCCGCGGCGTCCGAGCGGACCGCCGCGGCGATCGCGCCGAGGACCGCGCGGCGTGCCTCGTCGGGGGCGTAATGCAGCGTCTGCGCCGCCGCGCGCGCGGCGCGGGCCTGCGTTTCGACGCCGACAACCGCGGAGCTCACCGGCCGATCCGGTCTCGGCCGCCCTCGCGGCCGTTCGGCAGTCCTGCCGTTACCACCAGGTTGTCGCGGTGAACGACTTCATCGTGGGTCTTGTCGCCGAGGAGGCGCGCGATCTCGGAGCTCCGGCGGCCCTGGATTCTGGCGAGATTCGCGCTCGAGTAGTTGACGAGTCCTCGGGCCAGCTCCTGCCCGCGGCCGTCGGCGATCGTCACTGCCTCGCCCGCGTCGAACGTGCCGCCGATTCCGACGATCCCGGCCGGGAGAAGGCTCTTGCCGCGGCGCAGCGCGGCCGAGGCGCCGTCGTCCACGACGAGGGTGCCTCGGGCGACCAGGCCGAACGCGAGCCAGCGCCCGCGGCCGGAGAAGCGACCCGCTGGCAGAAACAGTGTTCCGAGGCGCTCCCCGCTCAGGAGCCGCGCGAGAGGGCGCTGCACCGCGCCGCCCGTGACCACGGTCGCCACCCCGGATTCGGTGGCGATGCGGGCGGCTTCCACCTTGGTCGCCATGCCCCCGACGCCCTGCGCGGTCACGGTGCGCCGCGCCGCGCTGACGATCCGCGCATCGATACGCTCCACGGTCGGGATCAGGCGCGCCCCCCGCTGGCGCCGGGGATCGGCCGTCATGAGACCCTCGACGTCCGACAGCACGACGAGCAGACTCGCCGCGACGAGGCTCGCCACGAGCGCCGAGAGCGTGTCGTTGTCGCCGATCTGGATCTCGTCGGTGGCGATCGTGTCGTTCTCGTTGATCACGGGCACGACGCCCTCGGCGAGCAGCGCGAGCAGCGTTTGCCGCGCGTTGACATAGCGCCGGCGGTCTTCGAAATCCTGGCGCGTCAGCAGGATCTGCGCAACGCGCAGCCCGAGCCGGTCGAACGCCGCGCTGTACCGCTGCATCAACACCGGCTGCCCGACCGCGGCGAACGCCTGCTTGTCAATGAGGCGCCGCGGCCGGCGGCGGCCGAGGAGCCCCGCGCCGGTCACGATGGCGCCGGAGGAGACCAGCAGCACCTCGCGCCGCCGCCCGACGGCGGCCGCGATGTCCTCCGCGACGGCGGTAATCCGCGCGGGGTCGACGACCGGAGCACCGCCGGTCAGCGTGGTCGTACCGACCTTGAGGACGATCCGGGTCGCCGCCGCGAGCGGCGTCACGGAGCGCCGAGCGTAAGACGCACGGGGTAGTTCGAGCCGCTTTCGGGCACGGTGAGGATCCGGATCATCCGGCGCGTCTGCGGGCGGAGAGGAAAGCTCGTCACGGTCTGCGGCGCGTTCGGCTGGACGAGCTGACTCTCGACGATCTGGTCGCCGATCACGAACGTACCACGGGCCTGCCCGCCGTCGGCGTGCAGGACGAGCTGCGCGACCGCGGACGCCGCGGTCGGGTTCGAAACGTCGACGTCGAACCGATAAACGACGCCGTAGTTGCCCTGGAGCGGCGCGCCCGTCTGGCCCTCGTGCAGCAGGTCGGGGTCCGCGGCGAGCACCATGATCGCGGGCGGACCGCCCACCGTGTAACGCATCGTGCGGCCGATCTGCGGACGGATGAACGCGCCGCGCTGATGGACGCGATCGAAATCCGGCGCGAAGCTCATCACCGACGGATCCGGCTCGCTCGCGAGCCGCGCCACGACCTGCACGTTCACCCGGTCGCCGTCGAGCAGGCTGAACTGCGCGATGCCGCTCGTGACCGCGAGGGGCGGCAGATCTTCAACGTAGAGCGGCACCGTCGAGTTACCCGGCAGCCGCACGAGAAAGCCGGCGTGGTGGGCGTATTCGTCGAGGAACACGCGGGCCGCGTCGTGCCCGGGCGTCACCTCCTCCTGCGACGGACCGCCGACCGCCCCCTGGACCCACATCGAGACGGGCTCGCGCCCGGGGTTGCTGAGCGTCACCGCGATGAACATGTGCTGGCTCTTCGACCCGTTCTGGTGGTGGAAGAGCAGCCGCACCGTCTGCGCGGACGACAGGGCCCCGGTGTAGAGGATCTTCCCGAACGGGATCGTCTCCGGACTGTTGCTGACCAGCAGAATCTCCGCGTCGTTCCAGGGAATGATGGTGTTCGTCAGCGCGAACCGGGCCAGCCGGAGCGCGGGCGGCATGCCGGGCGCCTGCACGGTCAGGCCGGCAACCACCGTCTCGTCCGCCGAGGCGTCGAGCGGCACGAGGGGCGGCTGGGTCTGGGCGAGCCGGACGAGCGACGACGGCTGCACCCCGAGCGCAAGCCGCGCCGCGGTCGTGATCGCGAGTCGCAACGTGTCGAGGGTCGCGGGCCCGCCGGTCACCGAGACCGGCACCGGCGGACCCGGGGGGGGCGGCGGAGCGGGCTGCGCCGCGCCGGGAACGAAGGGGGCCGCGGAGAGCAGCGCGGCCAGCGCGACGGCGGCACAGCGTGGGACGGCGGGAAGCTTCATCGATCGTCGCACATCAGGTATCTACGGACGCGCACACGTGAGGTGTTTCCCGTGTACGCCCGCCGATCCTCCAGCGCCGCGCGGCGCCCGGAGGAAGCGGTGCGCGGCGAGGCCGAAGAATCACGCAGGCTGACGAAGGAGGAAACCGCATGCAGGTGGATCTGTCAGGCCGGGTCGCGGTCGTATCGGGCGCGAGCGCCGGGATCGGGCGCGCGATCGCGCACGGCTTCGCGGAGGCCGGCGCCGACGTTGTGATCGGCAGCCGCCGGGAGGACGCCGTCACCCGAGCGGCGGACGAGATCGCCGGGGCGACGCGCCGGACCGCGGTGCCCGTCGTCGCCGACGTCGCCACCCCCGCGGGCGTGGAACGGCTCCTCGGCGCCGCCCGGGAGCGGTTCCGCCGGCTCGACGTCCTCGTCGCCAACGCCGGCGGGCCGCCGGCCGGATCCGGCCTCACGTTGACCGACGCGCAGTGGGAGCAGGCCTACAACCAGAACCTCATGAGCGCCGTACGCCTGATTCGCGGCGCGGTGCCGCTGATGCGGGCGAACGGCTGGGGCCGCATCCTCACCGTGATCACCTCGGGCGTCAAGGTCCCGATTCCGCAACTGGTCCTGAGCAACGTCTTCCGGTCGGGCGTGGTGGCGTTTACGAAGACCCTGTCGTTCGAGCTCGCGCCCCACAACATCCTCGTCAACAATCTGGCGCCGGGCCGGATCGACACGGACCGGGTGCGCTGGCTCGACGGTGTGCGCGCCAAGGAGACGGGCAAACCGGTCGAAGCGATCGTCAAGGAAAGCGAAGCCGGCATCCCGCTCGGCCGCTACGGGGAGCCGCGGGAGTTCGCCGCGCTGGCGGTCTTCCTCGCGTCCGAGGCCGCCAGCTACATTACCGGCCAGACGATCTGCATCGACGGCGGACAAATGCGCTCGATGATGTAGCGGCCCCCGCGCATGCATCCGAGAGTCAGGGCCGCGCTGCTGGTCGCGGCCGCCGCGTCGTTTCTCAATCCCTACATGGTCAGCGCGCTCACCGTCGCGCTCCCGGCGGTCGGCCGGGAGTTCCACACCGACGCCGCGACGCTGAGCTGGATTACGACCGCCTACCTGCTGGCGAGCGTCGTCTGCTTCGTGCCGTTCGGGCGCCTCGCGGACCTGTACGGCCGCCGGCGGCTGTTCACGATCGGGGTCGTGTGGTTCGTGCTGGCGTCGGTGGCCTGCGCGCTGGCCCCGTCCACGGCCGTGCTGCTCGTCTGCCGCGTCCTCCAGGGCGTGGCCTCGGCGATGATCTTCAGCAACGGGGTCGCGATGCTGACCGCGGTCGCGCCGCCCGAGCTGCGCGGCCGGCTGCTGGGGGTCACCGTCGCGTGCGTGTACACCGGGCTGTCGCTCGGCCCGATCATCGGCGGCGTGCTGACGCAGGTCTTCGGCTGGCGGTCGGTGTTCCTCGGTACGGTCCCGCTGGGTTTCGCCACGTTTGTCCTCGCCGCGTGGTACCTGCCGGGCGGCGCCGACGCGCCTCGTGCCGAAACCGGGGCCGCCGAGCGCGCGGACGGCATCGACGCCGTAAGCGTCGCGCTCTACGCGGCGATGTTCATCGGGTTCGCGATCGGGCTGTCGCTCGTGCCCGCTCCGCCCTCGCCGTGGCTGATCGCCGCCGGACTGGCCGCGGGCGCGGCGTTCGCGTTCCGGTCGTTGCGCGTCCGGTCGCCCGTCCTGGACGTCCGCCTGTTCCAGACCAACCGCGTCTTCACGCTGTCCAGCCTCGCGGCGCTGCTCAACTACGCCGCGGGGTCGCCGAGCGCGTTCCTCGTCAGCCTGTCCCTACAGTATCTGAAGGGCATGACGCCGGTGCACGCGGGCGCGGTGCTGATCGCGCAGCCGGCCACGCAGGCCGTGATTTCGCCCGCGGCCGGCTGGCTCTCCGAGCGGATCGAACCCCGCACCGTCGCCTCCATCGGAATGGCGATGACGGCCGGAGGGCTGGCCGCGCTTGCCGCCGCGCCGCCCGGAGCACCGGTCTCGTACGTCGCCGCGGCACTCATCGTGATGGGCGCCGGCTTCGGGTTGTTCTCCTCGCCGAACACCAACGCGATCATGAGCAGCGTCCCGCCGCGCATCTACGGGGTTGCCGCGGGCGTCACCAGCACTGTGCGGATCGCGGGACAACTGCTGAGCTTCGCCGCGATCACGATGATCTTCAACGCTTTCCTCGGCTCAGCGCCGGTAACGGCCGAGAACCTGCTCCGCTTCCGCGCCGCCGCCCGCCTCGGGTTTGCCGTCTTCGCGGCCGCGTGCGCGACCGGTGTGCTGGCGTCGCTCGCCCGCGGCAATGTGCATGCCGGGACCGGTCCGCCGACCTCCGCGCCCGTCCGCATGCTCGAATCTCCGGCGCCCCTCGTCCTGTCTTCGCAGGGCCCCCGACCGCGGTCGCGGCCTCCCGGCGGCGCCTTCAGGAAGGAGCCGACAGATGCCTGAGCCGCTCTCCGTCGCCGTGTTCTCCGGCAGCCTGCGCGCGGTGTCGTACAACCGCGCGCTCGCACGCGCGGTGCGCGACCTCGCGCCGCCCTTCCTCGCCGTCCGGATCGAGGAGATCGACGCGATCCCGCTCTACAATTTCGATCTGGAGAGGGCGGCGTTTCCCGAGGCGGTCACGCGCCTCAAGCACGCGCTGCGCGCCGCGGACGGCACGCTGATCATCACGCCCGAACACAACTTCTCGATGTCCGGGGTGCTCAAGAACGTGATCGACTGGATCAGCCGGCCGCCGGGAGACTCCGCGCTCCGCGGCAAGCCGGTCGGCATCCTCGGCGCCACGACCGGGCAGGCCGGGACGGCGCGGGCGCAGATGCATCTGCGCGACGTGCTCGTCAACCTCAACGCCATCGTCATGCCGCAGCCGGCCGTGCTGATCGCGCGCGCCGGCGACAAATTCGACGCGGACGGCCGGCTCACCGACGAGGAAACGGCGAACCACGTGCGCGCGTTCCTGGCCGCCTTCGCGCGGTGGATCGGGTTGATTGCCCGAAAGCCGGTGCCGGAGGACTAGCCGGAGTGCGTGGACAGGTCGGGTACCCGGACGGGCGCCCCGCGCGGCCTGCGCGGGCCGAATCCGGCCCCGGGGCAGGGTGCGGTCGCGGAGCGGTCGAAAACGTCGAGCAGTTCCGCACGGCGCGGCCGTTGGATTCCCTCAGAGGCGGTGGTGCAGGTGGCGGTCTCCCGGTATGTCGGCGCTCGGGTGAGGCGCATCGAGGACCCCAAGCTCATCCGCGGCGAGGGTCAGTTCGTCGACGATCTGACGCTGCCGAGCATGCTGCACGCCGCCTTCGTGCGCAGCCCGCACGCCCACGCGCGGATCGTGCGGATCGATCTCGGCGCGGCGCGCGCAATGCCGGGCGTGACCGCGGCCTTTGCCGCATCGGACCTCCCGGAGATCCAGAAGCCGCTTCCGATCCTGACCGTCGCCGACATGCAGAGCGCTGCGCACCGTCCGCTCGCCTCCGGCGAGGTGCACTATGCCGGGCAGCCGGTCGCCGTGGTTGTGGCCGACGACGCGTACCGCGCCCGGGACGCCGCGGAGCGCGTGACCGTGGAATACGCGCCGCTGCCGGCCGTGATCGACCTGGAGCGGGCGGCGGCCGGGGCACCGTACGTCCATGAATCGCTCGGCACGAACGTGGCGTACCGGCAGGTGCTCGACGAGGGGGACGTGGAGGCGGCTTTCCGCGGGGCGCCGGTCGTCGTACGCCGGCGCATGATCAACCAGCGCCTCGCGCCCGTATCGCTCGAGCCCCGGGGCACCGTCGCGATGTACGACGGCAGCACGGGGCAGGGCATCCTGACCGTCTGGAACTCCACGCAGGAAGCGCACGCGCTTCGAGACGGGATCGCGCAGACGCTCGGGCTCGAGACCGGGCGGATCCGGGTGATCACACCGGACGTCGGCGGGGGGTTCGGGGCGAAGCTCAACACGTATCCGGAGGACGTCGTCGTCGCGCAGGTGGCGCGTCGCCTCGGCCGCGCGGTGAAATGGATCGAGACGCGGCGGGAAAACATGCTCACCACGACCCACGGTCGCGCGCAGGTGGCCGACCTCGAGGCCGCCGCTGAGCGCGACGGCCGTCTGCGGGGGCTGCGCATGCGCGTGCTCGCCGACCTCGGCGGTGAGCTGATCTACCTGACGGCGATCATCCCGACGCTCACGCCGCTCATGATCCAGGGGCCCTACAAGATCCCGGCGATCCGCAGCGAGTTGCTCGCGCTCTACACGAACACGTGCCCGACCGGCGCCTACCGTGGCGCGGGCCGGCCGGAAGCGACCTACTACCTCGAGCGGATTATGGATCTCGTGGCGCGCGAGGCCGGCGTGGACCCGGCGGAAGTCCGGCGGCGCAACTTCATCCCGCCCGCGGAGTTTCCGTACAAAACCCTCACCGGCGCGACGTACGACTCCGGCGAGTACGCGAAGCCCCTCGACGAGGCGCTGCGGCTCTCCGATTATGCCGCCCTGCGGCGGCGGCAGGAAGAGGCGCGGCGGGAGGGCCGCCTCCTCGGTATCGGCCTTTCCAGTTACGTCGAGATCTGCGGCTTCGGCCCGTGGGAACTCGGCACCGTTCGAATGAACCCCGACGCCACGGTGACCGTGATCACCGGGACGTCACCCCACGGGCAGGGCGGCGCCACCGGGCTGGCCCAGATCGTCTCCGACGCGCTCGGGATTTCGCCTGAGCAGGTGACGGTGGTGCACGGCGACACCCTGATGGTCCAGTACGGCGGCGGCACGAGCGGAAGTCGCAGCATGTCGCTCGGCGGCTCCGCCGTGTACCTGGCCTCGATGGAGGTGCGGGAGCAGATACTCGGCATCGCCGCCGTGATGCTCGAAGCCGCTAAGACCGACCTCGTGCTCGAGGACGGCGGTGTGACGGTGCGCGGCGCGCCGGGACGGGGTGTTGCGCTCGCCGAGATCGCGAAGGCGGCCTATGCCGGCCGGCATCTCCCCGAGAACCAGAGCCCGGGCCTCGAGGCGACGAGCCGGTTCAAGTCGGAGGGGACCACGTTTCCCTTCGGCACCCACGTCTGCGTCGCGGAGGTCGACGCCGACACCGGCAGTGTGCGCCTCGAACGCTACGTCTGCGTGGACGACTGCGGCCGCGTCATCAATCCGCTGCTCGTCGACGGACAGATCCACGGCGGCATCGCGCAGGGCGCCGCGCAGGCGCTGCTCGAGTATGCGGCCTACGACGAGCAGGGCCAGTTGCTCACCGCCGCCCTGTCCGAGTACGCCGTCCCGAAGGCCCACCACATGCCGCGCGTCGAGCGCGGCCGGTCGGTCACGCCGACCCCGCGCAACCCGCTCGGGGCCAAAGGGATCGGCGAGGCCGCGACGATCGGCTCGACGCCGTGCGTCGTGAACGCGGTCGTGGACGCCCTCGCGCACCTGGGCGTCCGGCACCTCGACATGCCGCTCTCTCCCGAGCGCGTGCGGGCCGCGATCGCAGAGGCGCAGGATACGCGGGGGAGGCCCCGATGAGCCGGCCCGACACGCTGAGGCTCCACGATCTCGTAGTCGACCACGTCTACACACTGCCGGAGAAAGAGGGATGGCAGTGGCAGCCGCCCCTGACCCACGCGCTGTCCAGCCTGTCCGCGGCGCAGGCGGCGTGGAAGCCGTCGCCGGACCGGCACTCGATTTGGCAAATCGTCCGCCACCTGACCCTGTGGAAGGGCGGCGTGGTCGACGCCTGGAACGGCAATCCGGCCGACGGACGGCAGCTCCTCGCTTGCGATCGGCGAGAGGCCGGGGGCGGCGAGCAAGAGTGGACGCGCGACCGGCAGATGCTGCTCCGATCTCGCTCGAACTGTTGAGTCGCGTGCACGCACTCGACGACGCGGGCCTCTCGCGCGCGATCGACTGGTACCAGGGCCGGCACCGGCAGGCGATCGCGATGCGCATCGTCCGGACCATCACGCACGACGCGTACCACACGGGCCAGATCCAGTACCTGCGGGCGCTCCAGGGCGTCCCGCGCTGACGATGTAACGGCCGCGAAACGGCGGACGGTGCCGGTGACAAGCATCAGGGAACGCGCCAGGGCGACGGCGGCGATCCGCAGGTCCGGTTCCGACAAGGCGATGCCGCTACGCTCGAAAGCCGCGCGCAACCGGTCATAGACGACCCCGCGTCCCGATCACACGGCAGCACGATCACGGCGCCCGCGACACTCTCATGTCGCGCCGCGACAGGAAAGAGGCCACTATTGGCGAACGTCAGTTCGGGGGACGATCGACCCCGCCCGAGCGCCGTTGACGCAGGAGCTGCCGCATGACATTGGACCAGATCATCGAAGCGCTGCGCGCGCGTCCGCGCTTTTCGTCGCATTTCACGGCCTGGCACACCATTCCCGAGCGCACGGCCCAATACGAACCCTTTCCCTCCGGGATCGACGTGCGGCTCGCCGAGGCGCTCGGCCGCACGGGGATCACCCGGTTGTATTCGCATCAAGCCGAGGCGTACAGCCGCGTCCGTTCAGGTTCGGATATCGTCGTTGTCACCCCGACTGCGTCCGGCAAGACGCTCTGCTACAACCTGCCGGTGCTCGATACCGCCCTTCGCGACCACCAGGCCCGCGCGCTGTACCTCTTTCCGACGAAGGCGCTCGGCGCCGATCAGGTGGACGAGCTGCAGACGCTGATTCACCTGCTCGGCGCCGATGTGCGCGCGTTCACGTACGACGGCGACACGCCGGCGGACGCGCGCCGCACGATCCGGGCGGCGGGACACGTCGTCGTGACCAACCCCGACATGCTGCACACCGCGATCCTGCCGCACCACACGAAGTGGCTGCGATTGTTCGAGAACCTCCGGTACGTCGTGCTCGACGAATTGCATCACTACCGCGGCGTGTTCGGCTCCCACCTCGCAAACGTGCTGCGGCGGCTCGCGCGGATCTGCGCGTTCTACGGCAGCACGCCGCAGTTCATCTGCTGCTCGGCCACCATCGGGAACCCGAAAGAGCACGCCGAGCGCCTCACCGGCCGCACGATGGCGCTGATCGACCGCAACGGCGCGCCCTCCGGCGAGCGCGTGGTTGGCTTCTACAATCCGCCGGTCGTCAACGAACAACTCGGCATCCGCATCGACGCAGTGCGCGAGTCCGTGACGCTGGCCGGCGAGTTGCTGGGCGGCCGGATTCAGACGATCTTCTTCGCCCGATCCCGCCTCGCCGCGGAGTTGCTCACCACGTACCTGCGCGCGGCCGCCGAGCGACGCTCGCTGTCCGCCGACGCGATCTGCGGCTACCGCGCAGGCTACCTGCCCTCGGAGCGGCGGAAAATCGAGGCGGGGCTGCGGAGCGGCGCGGTGCGGGCGGTGGCCGCCACCAACGCGCTCGAGCTGGGCATCGACATCGGGCAGCTGAGCGCCGCGGTGCTGGTCGGCTATCCCGGCACGATCGCCAGCACCTGGCAGCAGATGGGCCGGGCCGGCCGGCGGCGCGAGCGGGCGCTCGCGGTCCTGGTCGCAACCAGCGCGGCGCTCGATCAGTTCATCGTCCGCCATCCCGACTATCTGCTGCGCCAGGGCGCCGAAGAAGCCCGCACCAACCCCGACAACCTGCTGGTGCTGGCGAGCCACCTCAAGTGCGCGGCGTTCGAACTCCCCCTGCGCGACGGCGAAACCTTCGGGCCCAACACGCTGCCGGAGATCCTCGCGTACCTCGAGGAGGCCGGCGTCCTGCACCACGAGGACGACGCCTGGCACTACATCGCGGAGGCGTACCCGGCGGAGGACGTCAGCCTGCGCAGCGCGAGCCAGGAGAACGTCGTGATCATCGACACGACCGACCCGCGCCCGCGCGTAATCGGCGAGATCGACCTCGCGTCGGCGCCCGCGTTCGTCCACGAGGACGCGATCTATATCCACCTCGGCCAGCAGTACCACGTCGACCGGCTCGATTGGGAGGAACGGAAGGCCTACGTCAGGCGGGTCGACGTCGATTACTACACCGACGCCCAGATCGCGACCGACCTGCGCGTGATGGCCGAGTTCGCCAAGGCGGACGACGCGGCGCACGGCGAAGTCACGGTGACGTTCCGGCCGACGATCTTCAAGAAACTGACCCTCTCCAACCACGAGAACGTCGGCTTCGGCACGATCCACCTGCCGGAGACGACGCTGCACACGACCGGCGCCTGGTGGGTGTTCCCGCGGTCTCGCGTCGCCGACCTCGACAACGACACGCTGCAGGGCGCGCTGCTCGGGGTGGCCAACGCGCTGCACAACGTCGCGCCGCTCTATCTGATGTGCGATCCCCGCGACCTCGGCGCGCTCGCCGAGACGCGCTCGCCGCACACCGGCGAGCCGACGGTGACGGTCTACGAGCAGATCCCGGGCGGGGTGGGGCAGGCGGAGCGGCTGTTCGCGCTGCGGCGCGACCTGTTGGACACCGCCGCCTCGCTGATCGAAGGTTGCGGCTGCGACGCCGGCTGCCCGTCCTGCGTCGGTCCCGTCCTCGGCCTCGGTCCGGACCCGAAACGCCGGACGCTGCGCCTGCTGCGCGACGTCTGTGTCCCTGCCTGAGACCGCGGTCGACGCGCTTCGCGAGCGGCTCCGCCGGTACGGGGCGGGCCTCGCGCCGAGGGACAAGACAGGTCGTTCGGTACCGGCGCCGGCCCACCGGCCCGCGGCGACCGCCGCCGGCGGCGACGGCGTCGAAGTGGTCCGCGCGCGCTATGCCCTCGGCCACCGCCACGGGCGCGTCGAGATCGGCGCCAGCATCGGCTGGGTCGCCGAAGAGCACGCGGGGGCGGCCGCCGGCATGGTCTGGCTCGACACCGAAACGACCGGGCTCGCCGGCGGAACCGGAACGTACGCGTTTCTGATCGGGCTGGCCTACGTGGACGGCGACGTGCTCGTCACGGAGCAGTTTCTGCTGCGGCGCCTCCGGTCGGAGGCGCATCTCCTCGGCGCGGTCGGCGAACGGCTCGCGGGACGGCCGCACCTCGTCACGTTCAACGGCCGGCGGTTCGACTGGCCGATCCTCGAGGCGCGGTTCGTCCTCGCGCGCCAGCGCCCGGCCTCGCCGGAGGTCCACACCGATCTCATCACGCCCGCGCGCCGCCTCTGGCACCGCGTCTTCGGCACGTACCGGCTGAGCACGCTGGAGGCGGAGATCGTCGGCGCACCGCGGCACAACGACGTTCCCGGGTGGCTGATCCCCGGCATCTACGTCGAGTATCTGCGATCGGGCGACCGCGCCGCGCTCGATCCGGTGATCGCCCACAACCGCGCCGATCTGCTGGCGATGGTCGCGCTGCACGGCGAGGTGCTCCGGACGCTCCACGATCTGGAGGCCTCGCGGGTGCGGTTCGACTGGGAAGGCGCGGGGATGCTGCTCCTCCGACGCGGCGATTGCGGGCGGGCGGCGGCGTGCTTCGACCGCGCGGTCGACGCGGCGGCGGCACCCCGCGATCGCTGGCGCGCGCTGCGGCGGCTCAGCCGCGCGTACCGGCTCACGGGGGCGGAGCCGGCGCGGCGCCGGCGCCTCGAAGCCGAGGTGGCATCCTGGCAGGCGGCCGATCTCTACCGGGCGCACGTGCTGGAGGAAGTCGCCAAGATCCGCGCGCGCGCAGGGGATGTCGCCGCGGCGCGGGGCGCCGCGGGCGAAGCGCTGGAGATCGCATCGCGCCTCGGCCTCGCCGCGCCCGCGGCGCGGCTTGCAAAGCGGCTCGCCCGGCTCCGCTAACCGAACCGCGGCCTCAGTGCGCCGGCCCGCCGCCGCGGCGCGCCCTACGACAGCGAGACCGGCAACACGCCCTGCGCCGTAACCAGACCGGCGATCAGACGCGCCGCGGCGCGAAGCGACGCCGGGTCGTCACCGTAGGCGGCGACGCACGTCGCCCGCGGCGGCACCTCGGTGAGCACGTAGGGCGCGCCCGTAGCGACGGCGATGATCGGTCCCGCGGCCGCCGCGGCATGCGCGACGCGCGCCGCGGCGGCCCGCGTCTCCGGCGTATCGCGCCGGGCGTGTCCGACCGGCACCACGCGCACCCCGCCCGGGTCGGCCGGTCCGGCGAATGTCCCGGGGACCACGGCCGCCTCTCGGCCCGCCGCGCGAAATGCCTCCGCCAGACCGGCGGCGGCGCCCCGGCCCGCGGCGCCGTCCACGACCGCGAACGATCCGCTGCGCGCGGGCAGCAGTCCCTCCGGATCCCGGACGACCGTCACGGCGGCTTCGGCGACCCGGTCCGCGACGACGAGGTGGGCCGGGACGCCGACGCGCCGCGGCACGTCCTCGAGCGAGACCGTGGTCCGCTCCGCGAGCCTGAACCGCTCCTTGAGCGCGGCGACGCGCGCGGCGGCCTCGGCGATCCGCGGGGCCGGGATGCGTCCGCTCTCCGCCGCCGTGCGCACCGCGTCGAGCGCCTCGCGCTGCGCGTCGAGCTCGCCGCAGGCGAGCACGATGTCCGCCCCGGCCAGCACCGCCTGCACCGCGGCCTCGCCGCGCGGGGCGTACTCCGTGATCGCGTTCATCGCCATCGAGTCGGTGACCAGCACACCCCCGAAGCCCATTTGCTCGCGGAGGAACCCGAGAACGTCCGACGACACCGTCGCGGGGCGGTCGGGATCGAGCGCCCGGAAGACGATGTGGGCCGTCATGACCGCGGCGCAGCCCGCGGCGATCGCCTGGCGGTACGGCGCCAGCTCGACGCGGTCGAGCCGGCGCATGTCGTGGGCCACCAGCGGCAGGCCGAGATGCGAGTCGACGACGGTGTCGCCGTGGCCCGGGAAGTGTTTGACCGTCGCCGCCACGCCGGAGACCTCCATCGCGCGAACCGCGGCCGCCCCGAGTCGTCCAACGCGGTCCGGGTCCTCGCCGAAGGACCGCACGCCGATGACGGGATTGAGCGGGTTTGTGTTGACGTCGAGCACCGGCGCGAAGTTTATCTGCACGCCGACCGCGCGCAGCTCGCGGGCCGTGATGCCGGCCGCGGACGCGACAAGCGCTTCGCTGCCGGCCGCGCCGAACGCCATCGCGCTCGGGAAATGCGTCGCGCCGGCGCGGAGGCGCACGACCGGGCCGCCTTCCTGGTCCATGGCGACCAGCACGGGCGGGCGGCCGGCGTCCCTGGCGACCGCCTGCAGCGCGTTGGTCAACGCGGCGATCTGGACCGGCTCCGCCACATTCTTCTCGAAGAGGACGATCCCGCCGACACCCTCCCGGATCAACCGCTCGACCTCCGCGGACGGCGCGTGGCCGGTGAAATCAACCATGAACAGCTGTCCGACCTGATCCGCGGTCACGCGCGTGCCTCCGTTGTGGGCGTCATCACGACCTTGGCCGGCCGCGAGACCGGCCGGCGTCACAGCACCCGTTGGCCGTGCCGGTATCGCCGCCACGGCGCGAACCCGAGCGCGCCGTAGAAATCGAGCAAAATCGTCCAGTCGATCACCATCTCCCGCACGCCGAGCGTGGCGAGGTGCACCATCGCGCGGTCGAGCAGCACGTGGCCGAGCCCGCGACCGCGCAGTTCCGGCGCGAGCCCCATCGGGCCGAGGCCGCCTTCGGCCGGGCGGGCTCCGTCGGACGGCCCGGCCCAGGCGATGCTCGGGCCGATCCAGCAGGAGCGCGGGTGAAACAGCATCGCGAAGCCGGCGACCTCGCCGCCTTTGACGGCGCCCATGACATCGTCGACGGGGCCCCCGTGCTCCAGAAAGCGCGCGACGGTGTACCGCCAGCGACCGGGGAAGACCGCGTCGAGAAACCGGAGCAGCGCGGCCTCCTCGCCGGCCCTCAGCGGCCGCACCTCGACGCCGGAATTCGCCGCGCGCGCCGCCGTCACCGTCTCCGGCGTTCGATAGCCGTCAAGCGAGCGCCGCAAATCGTAGGCTTCGCCGCGCAGCGCGTAGCCGGCCGTCTGAAAGAACTCCGGGGCGCCGGACCCGTCCGGCACCCCGGGGAAGAAGTGCGCGGGATCGCCGCCGAGGACCGCGGTCGGGCGGTCGTGCGCCCGAAGAAACGCTTCCGCGGCGCGCACGAGCGCCGTGCCGATGCCGCGCCGCCGGTGCCCGGGGTGGACCGCGACAACGCTGAGCCAGCCGCGGTCGAGGCGCAGCCCGTCCGCGCCGAGCGGCTCGCGCGCCACCTTGGCGACCGCGCAACCGACGAGACGCCCGCCGCCCGTCGCGTCGCAGGCGAGCCAGGCGCCCGCGGGGTCGAAGTGCGGGTCGAGGAGCATGTTCTGCCGGAGGAGTACTTCGCGCAGCGGAAACGAGGGAGCGAAGGCGGCGTTCCACAGCGCAACAATGTCGCCGATCCGGCCCGCGTCGAAGGGCCGGAGATCGACGCCCGCCCGGCGGCGGCGCGCCGCGTCCATCAGCCGACACGGATCTCGAGGGCGACGTGGAACAACCGGTTCCAGGGAAACCCCGGGGTGCCGAGCCCGAGCGGCACCCCGAACGACCGGGCGATCGGCGGCACACAGGTCTCCTGCAGCCACCGCTGCGCCGCCCCGGCACAGGCCTCGTACGCCGCGCCGATGTCCGGCGCCGCCGCGCCCGGGAAACGCGGCAGCACCTCGCGCGCGAGCCGCTGGCGGACGATTGCCTGGTAGCCCCAGTCGTCGAGCAACCGCAGGATCGTGAAGTCACGGTTGGCGTCCCGCGACGCGCCGGGCTCGGAGGACAGGAGAGCCTGCGCGAGCGCCATCCCGAGCGTGTTGCTCATCGTGTTCCATCCGCCGTAGGCGGAGACGCCGAACGCGCGCGGCGCGCCGAGCAGCCGCTCCACGAGCGTCCGGTCGGCACCGTTGCTGTAGCGGACGTCGGCCAGCGCGCAGGGGATGTTGTCGGCGGCGGCGCGGCCGAGCGCGCCGAACAGTTCGTCGAGTTCCGCGGCCGGATACGGCTCCTGATCCGGCGCTTCCAACTGGTCGCCCGGCGAGTTGTGGACGAAGAGCGCGAGGTCCGGCCGATCGCGCTCCACGCGGCGGCATCCCGCGGTGACGATGTGCGACGTGACGGTCAAATCGAGCGCCTGTCCCTCGTACCGGGGGATCAGGCCGCGGCCGGCGGGCGCCGAGTAGGTGACGCGAACCGCGGGGGGCCTACCGCGGCCGGTCACGACGGCGCGCGCCAGCAGGCGCGCCGTCAGCTCGTCCGTGCCGTAGGTAACCCACGCCCACGCGCCGGCGCGCCGTTCTTCGACCGCGGCGGCGACGGCTCGTAGATCGCGGCGGGTCCACCCGTATTCGGCGGCGTCGTCCTGCCCGATGAGCAAACCGTCGAAGACCTCCGCGCCGGCGAGGTCGACCAGCCGGAGGAGGACCGCGAGATTTCGAGCCCGCCGCCACCGCACATCCGCGAGCACGGCGGCCGGCACGGCCGCGGCCGCCTGCGCTGCGCGCTCCCGCGAGGCGGCGTCCCCGGTCGCTTCGTAGCGGTCCGCGTGGAAGCTCAGCGCGAAGATCTGCGGGCCGTACTCGGTCCAGTAGTCGGGCTCCTCGGTGGCATCCGCGCTGTTGGGAAGCCGCAGGTTGCTCGCAGACAGATACAGCCGCCTGTCCGGCGCCGCGCGGCGTAGGTCCCGCCATCTCGATGCGAGCGCGAGGCACCGATCGAGCGGCTCGCGCCCCACCCGCGACGGCACGAGGCCGCCGTAAATCAACAGCTCCGCGGACGCGATGACGACGTCCGCGGCCGCGCCCGGCCCCTCGAGCCAAGCCCACAGCGCGTCGACGTCTGCAGGACGCTTCAGGCTCCCCAGTTGGCCGCGGGCCGGCGTCACGACCTCCGCGCCGGCGACCGCCGCGAGCTTGAGAAACGCGTCGCGCGTAACGGGCCGCTCGTCGAGCGGCAGGAAGGCGGCCCTCACTTGACGGCGCCGAGCATGATCCCGCGCAAGAAATACCGCTGCAGCGCGACGAACACAACGATCACCGGCACCGTCATCAGGACGGCGCCGGCGGCGACGTAGCGGGTGTTGTGCGCGAAGAGACCGGAGAGATAAAGCAGCCCAACGGCCAGCGGATACCGGTCCGGCGACTTCAACACAATGAGCGGCCAGAGAAACGAGTTCCAGTAGCCGGAGAACTCCACGATCGCGAGCGTCGCGAGCGCCGGCGCGACAAGCGGCAGCATCACCTGCCACCACAGCCGCAGCTCGCCGGCGCCGTCGATGCGCGCGGCGTCTTCGATCTCCGCGGGCACCACGAGGTACGCCTGCCGCAGCAGGAAGATCCCGAAGATGCTCGCGAGGCTCGGCAGATAGACCGCGGCGTAGGTGTCCACAAGATGCAGGCGCATCATCGTGACGAAGTTCAGGATCAACCCGACGTGCTGCGGCAGCATGAGGCTGCCGACGATCGCGTAGAAGATCAGGTCGCGGCCGGGGAAGCGCATCCGGGCCAGCGGGTAGCCCGCCAGCGCGCTGACCAGCAGCGTCAGCACGATCCCCACACCGGTGATGTACACCGTGTTCACGAAAAACCGGCCCACCGGCATCGTCTGCCAGACGCCGGCGAAGTTGGCGAGCGTGGGCGGGTTGGGAATCAGCGCCGGCGGAAAAGCGAAGACGGCGCCGCGCGAGCCGAGCGCGGTCGCGAGCAGCCAGAGGAACGGAAACACCGTCACGACCGCGAGCGCGCTCAGCAGGGCGTACATTCCCGCCGCCTCCGCCGTGCGACGGGCGGCGCGGGCCCGGGGAGGCCGGGCGGGGCTAGTAATAGGAGAGCCCTCCCCGACGCATCAGGCGGAAGTTCAGCGCGGAGAACACCATGGTGATCGCCGCCAGCACCACGCCGATCGCCGCGGCGTAGCCCAGGTGCAGCGAATTGAACGCCTGGTCGAACATATAATAGAAAATCGTGTACGTTGAGAAGATCGGGCCGCCCCCCGTCATGACGTAGACTTCTTCGAAGACCCGCAGCGCCGCCAGGATCGAAATGGTGCTGGCGAGCAGAATGCTCGGGCGCAGCAGCGGGATCGTGACGTGGAACAGACGCGCCGCGGGGCCGGCGCCGTCGAGCGCCGCCGCCTCATCGTAGTACGACGGGATCGCTTCGAGCCCGGCGAGGTAGATCACCATGTAATAGCCGACGCCCTTCCACCACGTCACCAGCATTACCGAGTACAATGCGAGGCCGGGGTCGCTGAGCCAGTGGATCGGCGCGTGGATCAGGCCAATGCGCAGCAGCGCATAGTTGAGCAGGCCGGCCTCGTCGTACAGCCACCGCCACATCAACCCGACGACGACGATCGACGTGACCACCGGGACGTAGTAGGCCACCCGGAACCAGGCGATGCCGCGCAGCGGCCGCCGTACCCAGAGCGCCAGCACGATCGCGGAGAGCTGCAGGGCCGGCACGACGGCGAGGTAGATCGCGCTGTTACGCAGCGCCGTCCAGAAGTACCGGTCCTGCCACAGCGCGGCGAACTGGCTCAGGCCGACGTACTGCGGCGGCGAAATCACATTGTAGTCAAAGAGGCTGAGCGCCGTCCCGAAAATGACCGGATAGAACGTGAACACCGCGAGCAGCACGAGCGCCGGCGCGAGGAAGAGATACGCGATCGCCGTGCGCGCCAGCGCCTGCCGCCGCCCGCGGAGCGCCCGGGCGCGGGAGAGCGGCCGCGTGCCGACCGCCTGCGCGGGGCTTGGTGACGCGGTGGCCGGCGAGTCCGGCTGTCCTGTCATGGTATCGGCGAGTCCGGCTGCAATGTGACCGTTCCGGCGACTCCGGCGTCAGCCGGTCCGCCGGCATCAGAGCCGGCGATTCCACTCGCGGACGGCCCACTCGAGAGCCTGCCCCGCGCTCATTTTGCCGTAGAACGCGCTTTCGATCGCCTCGCGGAAGACGCGGTACAGCTCATCGCTGTGCGGCACGACGACGGTGAGATCCTTCGCCTGGCCGAGCTCGCGAACCGCGACGAGCCTCGCCCGGTCTTCGGGCGTCGATCCACCGCGGGTAAAGTACGGATCCGCGGCCGCGGCCTTCGTCGACGGAAAGATCACGACCTGTTTGCAGAAGGCGAGCTGATTCGCGTCGTTCGTAACGTAGAGGGCGAACGCGACCGCCTCGTTGCGATGGCGGCTCGCCACGGGGACCGCCAGGTCCATCGTCGGCAGGTCGAGCACCCCGCCGCGGCCCATCGGGGCCGGGGCGACCGCGGTGTCCCTGTAGACGTCGGGGTTGTCGCTGCGGACGCGCAGCAGAAACTGCGGCCCGGTCGTCAGCATCGCCAGCTGGCCGTCCCCGAAGCGCTCGGTGGCGCCGAGGTAGCCGCGCCGCAGCGTATCGTCAGGAAACTGATCGTGCTTGTAAAGGTCGACGTACCGGGCGAGCAGCGCGACGTGGGCGGCGCTGCCGAACGCGGCGTGCTTCCGGTCCGGGCCGAGCACCGGAAGGCCCTCCTCCTGGAACACCTTCAGAAACCGGATGCCGTCGACGTTCGGCATGAAGCCGTAGACCCCGGCCTTCTTCTTGATCACCGCGGCGGCGCGGATCCACTGCTCGGTGGTCGCGGGCGGCTTCGTGGGGTCGAGCCCGGCCTTGCGGAACAGCGCCTGGTTGTATGCGAGGACGTCCGGGGTAACGTACCACGGCACGCCGTAGGCATGTCCGTCGAGCCGCATCGAGCCCCAGATGTTCGGGAAGTAGCGGTCTCGCGCGGCGGGCGGCACCGCGGCGTCCATGTCGACCAGCGCCCTCGCCTCCGCGAGCCGCAGCGTCGTCTCGGTGTTGAGGTTGACGACGTCGGGCGGCACCCCGCCGGCAATCGCGGACAGGAGCTTCTGATCCAGCGCCTGGGGCTGGACGTCGATCCAGCGGATCCGGATGTCCGGGTGCGCGCGCTGGTAGTCGTCGATCATCCCCGTGATGAACTTGGTGAAGAACGGCTGCAGCGAAATCGTCCAAAACTCGATGGTGGTGGGGCCGGCGGCGCGGGCGGCGCCCGGCCCCGGCAGCAGCGTCCCGGCGAGGGCGAGCACGGCGGCGAGGGCGGCGACGCGGACGAACCGGCGCGGCATGCGAAAACTCCTCTGTCGCATCTACCAGGATGGTACCATACTCGCCCGCGCGGAGGACCGCCGCAGATGGGTCCGAACCTTCTTACGCGTGAGCGGTGTCGATTGGTTCGACCTCCGCGGCCAGGTGGCCGTCGTCACCGGCGCGCGGCGCGGGATCGGGCGCGGCCTCGCGCTCGGGCTCGCGCAGGCGGGCGCCGACCTGGCGCTCGTCGGCCGCGCGGCCGCGGAAGACGTCACCGCGGAGATCGAGCGTCTCGGGCGTCGGTGCGTGCCGGTCGCGGCGGACCTGGCGTACCCCGCGCAGGTCGACCGCGTGATTCCCGAGGCGGTGCGCGCCCTCGGCCGCGTGGACATCCTTGTCAACAACGCCGGCACCGGCGTTCGCGGCCCGGCCGTCGACGTCACGCCCCAGGACTGGCACCGCGTCCTGCAGGTGAACCTCCACGCCGTGTTCAGCCTCTGCCAGCAGGCGGCCCGCGAGATGCTGCCGCGCGGCCGCGGGAAGATTATCAACATCGCCTCGATGATGAGCTTTCAGGGCGGCATCCTGATCGCCGCGTACACCGCGAGCAAAGGCGCGGTCGCCCAGCTCACGAAGCTGCTCGCCAACGAGTGGGGGCCGCACGGGATCAACGTCAACGCGATCGCGCCCGGCTACATTGAAACCGACCTCACGCGCCCGCTCCGGGACGATCCCGAGCGGAATCCGGCGATCCTGGCCCGCATTCCGGCGGGGCGGTGGGGACGGCCCGACGACCTGGCCGGCGCCGCGGTCTTCCTCGCGTCCCGGGCGTCCGATTACGTGCACGGCCACGTGCTGGCCGTGGACGGCGGATGGCTCGCGCGGTAGACGCGACTCCCGCTGAGGAGACCCGCAGGGACGGCGCCCCGCCCGCATTTCACGCCGCGGCGGGCGAGGTCCTGGACTGGGTCATCTTGCTGGGCGCCCTTGCGCTGCTCGGCTGGGCCGCCGGGTCGGGGCTCACGTTCATGCCGGCGGCCGGCTTTCTCGCGCACCGCGTCCCGCTGCTCGTCTTCGAGCAGGCGGCGCTGGCAGTCGGCGCGGCGGGCGGCCTCCGCCGCCTGCTCGGAGGACGGGCGCTGCCCGGCGCGGCGCTCGTCGGGCTTGGAGCGGTGGTCGCCTTGTGCCTGTTCTCGCTCGCGCACACGGCCAACCTCTACGCCACGCGGGAAGAGGTGTTTCTCGTCACCGCCGTCGCGGTGTTCGGTCTCGGCCTGTTGATGGTGCTGAACGACGGCATCAAGACGCACGTGTTTCTCGCGGGACTCGCGGGCCTCGCGTGCTGGGAAGCCGTCGAAGGCCTCCGCCAGTACGCGGCCGGCATTCCCACGCCGGCCTACTGGCTGAGCCCGTCGTTCGCCGACATCATTCACACCCGCGTCTACGGCACGCTCGGCAGCCCGAACGTGCTGGCGGGCTTTCTATTGTTCGGCATCGCCGCCGCCGCCGCGCTCGCCATGTCGCTGCCGGTCTTCCTCCGGCCGGTCGCGGCCGCGGCGCTGGTCGCGCAGACCCTGGCCATGATGCTGACCTACTCGCGCGGAGGGTACGCCGGGCTTGCGGCATTTGTCGCCGCCGACGCGGTCGCGCTCGTCCCGGTCCGCCGGCGGGCGTGGTGGGTGCTGCTGTTGATCGTGGTCGTCGCAGGCGTCGCGATCGCGCGGCTGCCCGCCGTTGGACTCCGCGCGCAGAGCCTGACGCCGGCGCAGGAGGACACGGTCACGAGCCGCCGGTTCATCTGGCGCGCGGCGCGGCGCGTGTGGGCCGAGCACCGCGTCTGGGGCACCGGGCTCGGGACGTTCAATGTCGTGTACTCGACGTACCGGCCGCCCGACGTGCTCGCGACGTACGCACTGCTGAACGTCCCCGGGTCGGCCCACGACGACTATCTTCAAGTACTGGCGGAGACCGGTGCCGCCGGCGCGGGCATCCTCTGCGCGGCCCTGCTGTGGGGCGTGTGGCGCGCGGCGGACCGCTACCGGACGGGCGGTGCGGAGGACAGGATCTGGCTCGGTACCGCGGCGGCCGCGGCCGCCGGCATCGGCGTCACGAGCATCGTCGACGAGAACCTCTATGTGATCACGAACCTGACTATGCTCGTCGCGCTGGCCGCCGTCGTGGCCGCCCACGCCGTGCGCGAGGAACGCGGCGGGCTCAGGTTGTGGCAGCGGCTGTTCGTGCTGCCGCTCGCCGTGATCTTCGCCGCGCTGCCGCCGCTCCTGGTGCCGCCGGTCGTCGCGACGGTGCTGCACGCGGAAGCGTCCGAGCAGGTGGCCGGGCTGCAGTTCACCGAGGCGGTGAAGACGTTTCGGGCCGCGCTGCCGCTCGACCCCCTCAACAGCGTCATCCCCGCGTACGTCGGCGACCTCGCCGCCGACCTATACCGCCGGCGGCTGAACACCGACCTCGGACCCTGGGCGTCGATGCGCGACGTCGCGGCCGCTTACTACAAGCAGGCGATCGCGGACAACGCCTGGGACGCCTATCCCCGTGCGGAGCTGGGCCGCCTGCTGCGGGACGAGCACCGCTATCCCGAAGCGGTGGCGGCGTTTCGGGACGCCGTCCGGCTCGACCCGTACGCGCCGCGCTACCGGCTGTGGCTCGGCGACGCGCTGAGACTCACCGGGGACAAGAGCGGCGCGCGGACCGCGTACGAAGAAGCCGCGCGGCTGTACCCCGTGGAGCTCGTGTTGATCGAGCACCACGAAGGGCAGGGCGACCGCTACGCCGTGTCGCAGGCCCAGCTCGGCGAGGTCGAGCGCGCGCTGCGAGACCTGAAAGCGTCCCCGTAAGGCGCCCGCGGACTGCCAAGGCGGAGGGACGGAAGATGGCGTCGATCAGATACATCGTCCGCGACGTGGACGCGGCGGTCGCGTTCTATACCGCACACCTCGGCTTCGTGCTGCTCCGGCAGTTCGGACCCAACATGGCCATTCTCGAGCGGGACGACCTGACGTTGTGGCTCGCGGGACCCAAGGCGTCGGCGTCCCGGCCGATGCCGGACGGCCGCCGGCCCGAGCCTGGCGGATGGAATCGGTTCGTCGTCCAGGTCGACGGTCTCGACGCGCTGGTCTCACGCCTCCGGCGTGCGGGGGTCCCGTTCAGAAACGAGATCCTCACCGGTCCGGGCGGGCGTCAGGTGCTGTGCGAGGACCCGTCGGGGAACGTGATCGAGTTGTTCCAGCCGGCCTGAGAATTCGCCGATCGATCTCCGTCTCGAGCGATGGCGGCTCCACGAACGTCAGCGGCAGCACGACCGGCGAGGCGCCCCCGCGGGCGCCTCGCGCCTTGCGCTCGGCGCTGCGCCGGTCTACGCGCGCAACGCGCGGACGATCTTGGCCGGGGTCACCGGCAGCGACACCACCCGTACGCCGACGGCGTTGGCGATCGCGTTCACGATCGCCGCGGCGGTCGGGATGATCGGCGGCTCGCCGACGCCCTTCACTCCAAGGTTGTTCGAGATCGGGTCCGGCCGGCCCACGGCGAGCGCTTCGATCTCCGGGATCATGGACTGCCGCGGCATCGCGTAGGTGTCGAAGCCGAGGTCCATCACCGTTCCGCTGTCGGCATCCGTGACATGATCCTCGTACAGCGCCATGCCGAGGCCCTGGATGACGCCGCCGTGGATCTGGCTCACGTACCCCATCGGATTGATGACGCGGCCCACGTCGTGGCACGCCGTGATCTTGACGACCCGCACCTCGCCGGTCTCCGGGTCGACCTCGACCTCCGCGATCTGCGCGCCCCACGTGCGGATCGTCACGCCGTCGGGGTTCGCACCGCGGAAGCCCCGGCCGGCGATCGTGAAGTTGTTCATCCGGCCGGTGAGCTCGTGCAAACCGATCTTGCGGTCGGGTACGCCGGCCACAGATAGACTGCCCGCGTCCAGCCGGATGTCAGAGGGAGCGGCTTCGAGCACCGACGCCGCGGTGTCGACGAGGTGCCGGCGCGCTTCCTCCGCGGCCATGCGAACGGCGGGGCCGCACGAGGCGATCGTCTGGCTGCCGGCGGAGAGCGGGCTGTACGGAAAGTCCGTGTCGCCGAGGCGCACGGTAATCTTTTGGATCGGCACCGTCAGCACTTCGGCGGCGATCTGCGCGAGCGCGGTCCGGGCGCCGGTGCCGATATCCTGGGTGCCGATACGGATGTCGACCGTCCCGTCGGGGTTGAGCCGGACCTCGGCGTAGGCGGGCGGAGACCCCGCGCCGCCCCAGATCTGCGATGCCATTCCGAACCCGCGGCGCGGCGCGCCCGACCGGACCGGCGACGGGGGGGTCGGAGCTCGGCGGGACCAGCCGGCCGCATCGGCCGCCAGCTTGTAGGCCTCGCGCAGGAATTTGCTGGAGTAGGGGCGGCCCAGGACCTGATCGGCCTCGGCGTAGTTGCGGAGGCGCATCTCCAGCGGATCGATGCCGAGACGGTCGGCCAGGGCCTCCATCGCGCAGTCCAGCGCGACGGTCCCTTCGACGTATCCCGGCGCGCGAAAAGCCGCGCTCGGGCCGGTGTTCGTGAAAACGTTCCAGACCTCCGTCCGTACGTTGGGACACGCGTACAACTCTTTCGCCGGGCCGGCAAGCGGCGTACCGATCGCCCGATAGGCGCCGAGGCCCGAGATGCCCCAGTAGTCGAGTGCGACGAGGCGTCCGTCGCGTGCCGCGCCCAGCCGGATGCGCTGCGCGCTCCGCGGCCGCTTGCCCGCGGCGATGCTCTCCTCGGTGCGGGTGAACATGATCTTCACCGGCCGGCCGAGGCGCCGCGCCGCGAGCGCGGCGAGGACCGTGTACTTCGAGGCCTGATTCTTACTGCCGAACCCGCCGCCCATGAACCGGCTGACGACCCGCACGTGGTCGAGCGGGACCTTCAGCGCGGCGGCGACCTGGCGGCGGACGCCGAAGATGTGCTGCGTCGAGTCGTAGATCGTGAGGCGCCCGCCCGTCCATTCACAGATGGAACCGTGGGTCTCCATACTGTGGTGGAGCACGTCCTGCGTTTCGGCGCGCAGCTCCACCGTCGCCGCGGCGGCGCCGAACCCGGCTTCGACGTCGCCGCGCGCGTACCGCTCGGCGTCACCGCCGAGGACGTTGCCCGCCGCGTGGATCCTGGGCGCATCCTTCGCGCGCGCCGCCTCCGGATCGACGACGTGGGGCAGCACCTCGTAGTCCACGTCGATAAGATCGAGCGCGTCGCGCGCCCACGCCGCGGTGTCCGCGAACACCGCGGCCACTTCCTCACCCGCGTACCGCAGCTCCGTGTCGAACAAGGTGCTCAGTCCGTTGTACCAGGGGATCCCCTTCGTGTTCAGGTGGGACAGGACGAGCCGCACCCCCGGCGCCCGCTCGGCGCGCGCGGTATCGAGGCGCTGGATCTTCGCGTGGGCGTGCGGCGAGCGCAGCAGCGCACCGAAGACCAGGCCGGCGGGAGTAAGGTCCGCGGTGTATTCCGCGGTGCCGGCCGCGCGCTCGGCGCCGTCGACCCGCGGCACGGGCGTCCCGACCACGCGCAGCGGCTGGTCCGCCGCCCAAATCGGGACGTCGTCGCCTTCGATGACGACCTCGCGCTCCTCGACGCGGCCCTCGAACTCGATCTTCTGCTTGACGATCTTCGGCATCAGCGGCTTCCCCCGTCGGGGACCGGCCGGCGGGATGCGCCGGCGGCGCCGGGGCCGGCGAGTTCGCGGGCGGCCTCCTGGATGCGCAGCTGGGTGCCGCACCGGCACACGTTGCCCTCCAACGCACGGCGGACCAGCTCTTCGGAGGGCCGGGGGGTCCGGCGCAGCAGCCCTTCGAGGGCCATGATCTGCCCCGGCGTGCAGAAGCCGCACTGCAGCGCGTCGTGGCGGACGAACGCGTCCTGGACGGGCGCCAGCGCCCCGTCGCGCGAGAGGGATTCGATCGTCTCCACGGCGCGGCCCTCCGCCTGCACCGCCAGCATGAGACATGAGAACACGGGCCGCCCGTCAAGCAGCACCGTGCACGCTCCGCAGGTCCCGACGCTGCAGCCTTCCTTGGTCCCGGTGAGATGCAGATCTTCCCGAAGCGCGTGCAGCAGGCTCCGGCGCGCCGGCACGCTCAGCGTCTCGCCCCTGCCGTTCACCGTCACGGTGACGGTCAGGGGACCATCCGGCGAGGCATGAGTCGGCATGAAACCCTCCTAGCGGGCGGGGATGCGCGTCCATTTCTGGCCGGTCCGCGCACGCTCCTTCGGAGGCGCGCCGGCGCCCGGCCGCGGCGTGCTACACTAACGGCGCGATGGCCCGCCGCGCGATGCCAGTCCCAACCGAGATCGGCGAGGACCATGCCGCGCGCGAGCTGCGCATTACGTGGAGCGACGGCCACGTGAGCCGCTACGGCTACAAGCGCCTCCGCCAAGCGTGTCCGTGCGCCATGTGCGTGCACGAGTGGACGGGCGAACGGCTTCTCGACCCGAAGCGTGTGCCCGAGAGCGTGCACCCGAAGGAGGTCGCCCGCGTAGGCGCCTACGCGCTGCGCTTTACCTGGTCGGACGGCCACATGACCGGCATATACACCTTTCCGCTGCTGCGCAACATCTGCGAGTGCGAGGACTGCACGAGGGCCCGCGCCGAGGCCCCCCGCGAACGCGGGGACTAGCCGTCGGTATGCGGCGACGTCGGAGCCTGCCGCGATAGGCCGTCCGCTCCGCGCGATACCCCGCGGCTAAGGTCTCACCGCAAACCGCGCGAGCTTCTCCGGATCGAGCTCGAGGCCCAGTCCCGGGCCGCCGGGCAGCGCGATCATGCCCTCCCGCGGAACGGGGAAGGGCGTGGTGAAGATCTCCCGCAGGGGATTCTCGACGTAGGCCGTCCCCATGTACTCGTACGTGAAGAAGTTGGGCGCCGCGGCCGCGAGGTGCAGCGACGCCAGGTGCGCGATTCCGCCGCTGAAACCGGTGTGCGGAGCGTAGGCAAGATTGTGGGCGTGGGCGAGCGCCCACAACCGGCGCGCCGGGGTAATACCGCCGATCCGCGCGACCTCCGGCTGCAGCACATCGACACAGCCCCGTGCGATCAAGTCGCGGAACCCGAACAGACCAAACTCCGTTTCACCCGCCGCAAGCGGCACGCGGACCGAACGGCGGAGGTGCGCGTACCCGTCGAGGTCGTCCGCCGGCACCGGCTCCTCGAGCCACGTCACGTCGAGCTCTTCGATCTGCCGGCCCACGCGCACCGCGGTGCCCGCGTCGTAGGCGCCGTTCGCGTCGAACATCAGCGCGACGGCGGGCCCGACCGCCGCGCGCACCGCGCGCGCCGTCTCGACGTCGGCCCGCTCCCCGCCGCGCGGGGCCGGCCATCCGAGCTGGACCTTCACCTGCGAGAAGCCGCGCGCCACCTGCGCGCGCGCCTCCTCCGCCATGCGGGGGATTTCGTCGAAGTACACCTTCGAGATGTAGCAGCGCACCCGCTCGCGGCCGGCGCCGCCGAGGAATTTGTACAGCGGGACACCGGCGGCGCGGGCCAGCAAGTCCCAGAGCGCCGTGTCGATTCCGCTCATGGCCTCGAGCACGAAGCCGCGTGAATGTCCCCAGCGGCGGAGGAGCGCGAGCATCTCGTCCCACAGCCCTTCGACATCCCACGGATCGCGGCCGAGCACGAGCGGCGCGAGCAGCCGGTCGACGATCGTCGTCACCACTTCAGGCGCGCGGCGCACGATGCACTCGCCCGCGCCGGCCAGGCCGTCGTCGGTGCGCACCTGCACGATCGCGGCGTAGAATGTCGGGAACGTGCCGATGGAAAACTCGACCGGGCGCGGGGTCCTCGCGGCGATCGGCGTGCACGTGACCGAGGCGATCTTCATTCGCGCTTTCTTCCTCCGCTCCGGCGGCAGACCCTCTCCCGGCGGCCGGCCGCGGCGGCGCGAGGGAATGACCTCCGGCGTGGGCAACGTTCGAATAGGGGACGAAGCGTTCCGACAGGGAGGCGCGCATGGACTGGAGCCGCGAGTTCGCGGAAGGACTGAGCTACGACGAGTTCTTGAAGCGCCACGGCACCGCGGAGCATCAGGCGCGGTGGAAGGGCGTCTACGACAAGGTCGCGCTCACCGGGGAGCAGCGTGAGCTGCTCGCCGGGTTCGTCCGGGAGATGCATGTGCTCGTCATCGCCGGCGCGTGGTGCGGCGACTGCGTCAACCAGTGTCCCGTCTTCGAGCACATCGCGCACCAGAACGCCAAGATCAGGGTGCGCTACGTCGACCGCGACGCGCACGCCGCGGCCCAAGAGGCCGTGATGATCAACCTCGGCAAGCGCGTGCCGGTCGTCGTTTTTCTGAGCGAGGACGATCAGGAGTGCGGCCGGTACGGCGACCGCGCCCTGGCCACCTACCGGCAGATGGCGGCGGACCGTCTCGGCCCGGCCTGCCCGACCGGCATCGTGCCGCCGGGGCCCGCGCTCCTCGGCGCCGTCACCGCGGAATGGGTGGAACAGTTCGAGCGGATCCAGCTGATGCTGAGGCTCTCGCGGCGGCTGCGCGAGAAGTACGGGGACTGAGCGGTGGGTTAGGTCGCGAGCGTCCGGACGTCCGCCGGGGTCCGGGGGCCGAGCACGAGCATCCCCTCCAGGCCGGCCATCAGGTCGGACGGCGTCGTGCCGTCTTCGGGAAACGAGACGACCCCGGCGCTCAGCGCGAGGCGGCTCACCATGAACAGGCGCGCCGCGACGTCGTCGCGCTCGAGCCGTGAGACGAGTTCCTGCGTCTGCTCGATCGCGCGAACCTTGGCCACGCGCGGCAGGAGCATCGCGAACCGGCCGGCGCCGTCGTAGGAGAGAATGTCCACTCGCCGCAGCGGCGCCCGCAGCAAGTTGACCGCGCGGCGCAGTGCGAGGTCGCGGTCCTGTGCCTCGGTCCGGGACGAGGCATAATCCTCGAGCTGCACCTCGGCGATCGAGAAAACGAGAACCAGCGAGCGGCAGCGGTCGATCTCGTCGCGCACCAGCTGCTCAAAGGTCGGCCACGGACAGAGCGCGCGGGTCGGGTCGGTCCGGATCATGCGCTGTACTTCCTCGTGCAGCCGGGCCGCCTCGACGGCCGCCACACTCTGGGTGGCGAGGCCTTGGACACGGCGGCGGACCGCGTCCGATAGGTCGAACGGTGTCTCCCGATAGGCGCTCAACCACGCCCGCGGCTGCCCGGAGCGGACGAGCGCGGATGAGCACCACCATCCGGCGGGCTGATCGGCCGGACCCCGCGCCTCGATCAGGACGTCGCTGCCGTCCGCGACCGCGGGCAGGATGAGGCCCTTGGTCTCCCGCGGCGGCGTGCCGTGCGAAACGGCCGCGTGGAGGGCCCCGGCTTCCGTCACCACATGGCCGACGCCATGCTCGGCGCCGACGAGCTTGCGAAAGGCCGCCAGCAGCGCGTCCATGACGCTCTCGAGGCGCAGTTCGCCGCTCAACTGCCGCGCGATCCCGTTGTACGTCTCGAGCTCGTCGACCCGCTCCTTCAGCTCGCGCGTCGCCTCCGCCAATCTGCGGTCCAGTTCGAGGGTCCAGCGGGCCCGCTGCAGGCTCGCCTTGTGCTCTTGGGCGACCATGCCGAGCACCAGCGCGAGCAGAAACGCACCGGCCATGAACGCGCCCAATTGAAAGCCGGCCGTCGTGAACGTCGCGGCCTGCCCGCCCGCCGTCCAGAGCAGCACGAGGAGACCGGCCGTCGCGATGGCGGCAGCCAGCGACTGGCGAAGGTCCAGCGTCACCGCCGCCTCCAAAATGGCGAGGTAGTACAGGTACAGGAACGGACTGTTGAGACTGCCCGAGAGCACGAGCAGCGCCGTAATGACCGTGAGGTCCAGTACGAGGATCAGATCGGGCCGCCGGAGGATCGGCACGCGTCTCTGCCCGACGCCGAGCACGACCACGTAGGCCGCGAGCACTCCGATCGTCGCGACGGCGCCGGCGGGAGGAACGGTGATGATGCCGAGCCACGTCGCCGGAATGAGGGTCGAGAGAATGAGGATTCGAACGAGCGTCGACCACATCGGGGCGCGACGGCGGCCGGACGTGGCGGCGTGGGTCGCGCCCTCGTCCGTAGGGCCGGCGGACATCGGGGGCTTAGCGGAGAATACCAGAGAATCGGCCATGTATCTCCCTAGTATGCCCGTACACTCGCGGAAAACGGACATCGATCCGGCCGAAAGTCGAGCGCGGCGCGACCACCGCACTCGCCTTGACAGCGCCCGCCGACGCTCCTAAGATCATTTGTGACGAATCTCCGCTTACGTTGGTGGAATGTCACGTAACGAAAAGGGAGCGTTCAGCGTGTCGACCGTCGCCCCTCTCCAAGAAGATCCGGAGCTCATCGCCCGCTTCAACGCCCGCATCGCCTCCGGCGATCAGATCGAGGCCGGGGAGTGGATGCCGCGGCAGTACTGTTTCGAGGCGCAGCGCCTGATTCAGATGCACGCCAACTCGGAGATCATGGGCGCGCTGCCGGAGCGCGAGTGGATACCTCGCGCTCCGACGCTCGCACGCAAGATGGCGCTCACCGCCAAGGTTCAGGACGAGGTGGGTCACGGCATGCTGCTGTACCGCGTCGCGGAAACGCTCGGGCGGCCGCGGGAGGAGATGTACGCGGAGCTCGTCGAGGGCAAGGCGCGGTTCCACAACGTCTTCCACTACCCGGCAGACACCTGGGCAGACGTGGCGATCATCCAGGTGTTCGTCGACGGGGCCGCGATGCAGACGCAGGGGGCGCTGCGCTCCTGCTCGTACGCACCGTACTCCCGCGTGCTGAAGCGGATCTGTTACGAGGAGGACTTCCACATCCAGCTGGGGCTGGACGTATGGCGCGTACTCGCCGAGGGCACTCCCGCGCAGCGCGCGATGCTGCAGGGCGCGCTCAACCGCTGGTGGACGCCGATCATGCACTTCTTCGGGATGCCGGACAAGGTGTCGCCGCACACCGAAACGATGCTGGCCTGGCGGCTCAAGGTGAAGTCCAACGAGGAGCTGCGGCAGCAGTTTCTGAGGCGGTTCATCCCGGTCATTCTCGAGTACGGGCTTCAAGTTCCCGACCCGGCGATGCGCTGGGTAGAACCCGAGCAGCGCTACGCGTACACGGAACCCGACTGGGAAGAACTGAAGCGTGTCGGCCGCAACGGAGGCCCGAAGAGCGCGGAGCGGCTGGCGCTGCGACAGTCGTTTTACCGCCAGCACGCATGGGTCCGCGAAGCGCTGGGCAAGTGGAGCTCCGCGGCCGCATGAGCGGTCCTCGGGCCCCGGCGCCGTCCAAACCGGCCGCATCGTGGGTGCGGACGCTGGGCGCGCCCGTGGACGTCTGGGCCGTCTTCATCCAGGCGCGCCGGCGGGATCCGCACGTGTACGCCGGCGACGTGCACGCGCCCGACGCCGAGATGGCGCTGCTGCTGGCCAAGGAGAACTACGCGCGGCGCGACCCCTGCGTCAGCCTGTGGGTCGTGCCGGCACGCGACATCCGCGCGACCGCGGAGGACGCCGCGGAGATGTTCGCGCCCGTCACGGACAAGAGCTACCGCTTCGGCGGGTCCTACCGGCAGCTGCAGCGGGCGTACCGGGGCGGATACCACATCGCGCCCACCGAGGACGAGCGGTAGCCGTGCCGGCACAGCTGGCGGCGATCACCGACCCGGCGGTCCGCGCGGCGTTCCGCGAGTGGCTGCTGCGGGTGGCGGACGACGAATTGGCCATCGGCCACCGCCACTCGGAGTGGACCGGTGTCGGCCCCGACATCGAGAGCGATGTCGCAATGAGCAGCATCGCCCAGGAAGAGATGGGCCACGCGCGGCTGTTCTACGAGCAGATCGCCGGCGACGAAGCCGGCGGCGCGGACCGGCTGGCGTTCGGACGCGCGCCGGCAGATTATCGCAACGCGGTCTTACTCGAGCAGCCGAACGGCGGATGGGAGTTCACGATCGTCCGCTTGGTCCTGTACGAAGCGTTCGAACAACAGCGCCTCGGCCTCCTGGCGAGGTCGGGGCAGGAGCCCGTCGCGGGACTCGCCGCGACGCTCGGGCGGGAGGAACGCTACCACGCGCTGTTCGCCGCAACGTGGCTTGAGCGGCTGGCGTGGGCGCCGGCTCCCCCTTCGGGGACCAGTCGGCGGGATGCGCCGGCATCGCCGGACGCGGTGTCGACGGAGGCACGGGCGCGCGTGCAGGCGGCGCTCGACTCGGCGTGGACGTTTGCGCTGGGGTTCTTCGAAAGCACCGAGGTGGACGGCGTTCTGCTGAAGGCCGGATTACTGGAAGAGCCGCCGGCCCGGCAGCGTGAAACGTGGGAGGCGGCCGTCCGCGCCGTCTTCGAGCCGCTCGGCCTCACGATTCCGAAGGGGGCCGCGGCCGAGGGAGGCCGGCGCGGGATCCACACGTCGGCGCTGACCCGGATGCACGCGGAGATGACGGAAGTCTGGCGGTCGGATCCAGAGGCGCACTGGTGACTGCCGTCACGTCGCTCGAGGAGGCGGCCTGGGACGTCCTTGCGACCGTCGAGGACCCGGAGCTTCCGATCGCGATCACCGACCTGGGCCTCGTCCGGGACGTCCGCGTGGAGGCCGGCGCCCGTGTGAGCGTCCGCCTCGTCCCGACGTGGACCGCGTGCCCGGCGCTCGCCGTGATCCGCGGCCGCATCCGCGACGGGCTGCTCGCCATCCCGGGCGTCCGCGACGTCTCGGTGGAGTATACCTACGACGAACCGTGGACGCTCGAACGGATGACGGCCCGAGGCCGCGAGCGCCTCGCCGCACACGGACTGTCCGTCCCGTCCTGCCGCTTCGCGGAGCCGCCGGTCTGCCCGTATTGCGGATCGCACGACGTCGAGGTCGCGAGTTTGTTCGGTCCGACCCTGTGCCGATCCACCTACGTCTGCCGGCACTGCCGCAATCCGTTCGAGCGCTTCAAGCCGCCCGCCGAGCCCTAGATCCCTTCGATCACGGCTTTCAACACGGTCGCCGCGGCCACCATCCCGGCGACCGTCGCGTGTTCGCCCGCATTGTGCGCCTGCCCCGACGAGCCGGGACCAAGGTTGACGAAGTCGCGGGTGCGCTCGGCGAAGATCGATAGATCCTGCCGTCCCTGCGAGAACTGCAGCGGCGCCTCGCCCTGGAGGCGGTCCAGGGCGGCGATCGCCACGGCGAGCGTGCGGCCCTTGCGGTCCGCGAGCGTCGGCAGACAGAGTTTCTCGATCTCGAGCTCGTGCGCGGTGCCGTCGATCGAGCCGCGCAGCTCGCCTTCGAACGTCCCGTAGTCCTCGCCCGGGGCGAGCCGCCGGTCCACGGTCAGCCGGAGCCGATCCGGAATGATGTTGGTGGCGATGCCCGCCCGCGCGGCGACCACCGAAAGGGACGGGACGCTCTGCACCCCGGGCGCGACCTCCACGCCCTTGTGGCGGGACGCCGTCTCGGCGATGCGCCTGATGACGTCCACGCCGCGGTAGATCGCGTTGTCTGCGCGCCGCCAGTCCGACGAGTGGCCGCTTCGGCCGATCACGACGAGATGCCCGATCGCGCGGCCCTGACAGCCGACGCCGATCGACAGGCGCTTCTTCGTCTCGTCGTACGACGGCTCGGTCGTGATCGCGTAGTCCGGAGAGACGCGGCCGATCAGCCGGCGCACGCCGTTGCGCGGCGTGACGGCGCCGCCTTCCTCGTTGTTCGTGAACGCGAACCACGTTCGCACCTTGGGCCGCACATGCTGAGCAAGCCACATCATGCACGCGAGCCCCGCCTTCATGTCGGACGCGCCGAGCCCGATGATCCGGCCGTTCTCCACCCGCGGGGAGAAGGGGTCCTGGGTCCAGCCGTCCACCGGCGGGACCGTGTCCATATGCCCGTTCACAACCAGCAGCCGGTCGCCGGACCCGACTTCGGCCGTGACGTTGCCCTCCGCGTCGCGCTCCACGCCGACGCCCGCGCGCGCGAGCGAGTCGTGGATGTACTGCGAGATCGCCGCTTCTTCTCCGGTCACGCTGCGGATCGCCACCAGGTCGCAGACGGTCCGTTCGAGGTACGTCGCCATCTCCATGCGAATCGATTGCCCCCCTTCGTCACACCCGCGGATACACGACACGAAACCGGTCGTACGCCTCGATCAGCGGCGCGCCCGTTTCCGGGTCTCGAAAGGCGTATTCGTGGCGGCTCCGGCGCGACAGCAGCAGCGGGCGGCCGCCGGCGGTGACGTGCGCCGCGACCGGCATCTGCGCCTTTGGCTCGCCGGTGACGAGCGGGCTCGTCGTCAGGAAGTAGTCGACAACGAGGCGCTCGCGCATGAGCGACGCGAGCACCCGCGGCCCGCCCTCCGTCAGCACGAGACGCGCGCCGCGCGCGCCGAGCGCGCCGACCGCCGCGCGCGTCCGCGGGCGCCCGTCCGGTCCCGCTTCGACGCGCAGCACTTCCACGCCGCGCGCTTCGAGCCGCCGGACCTGCTCCGGGCTGGGCCGGTCGCCGGTGATGATCAGCCGGTCGAAGCGCGGGTCGGTGAAAAACTTCTTGGCCAGCACGTCGTCGCTCCACGCGACGCCCGTGGCGACGAGCGCGGCCAGCAGGCGAGCGGGGCGTCCCGCCGCGGTCCGGCGCGCCAGGTCCCCTTCGGGCACGAGCGCCGAGAGGTCCTCGGCGAGCATCGTGCCGGCGCCGGAGAGCAGCACATCCGCCGACGTCCGCAGGCGGCCCAGGACGAACCGGTCCACCGGCGTGCCGATCGGCGCCGCCTTGCCGTCGATCGTCGCCTCGCCGTTCTGGGTCATCACCATGTTGGCGATGATGGGCGGGAGGCCGTCCGGCCCCGGCGGCACCTCGATGCGCCCGTAGAATTCGTCCAGCGGCACGTCGCGCGGAAACGGCTCCGAGGCGTGCCAGACCAGCCTGACCGAAGAGGGCAGAGAGAGGGTGCGCTTCCAGCCGGCGCCGCTCACGTTCACAGCGAGATGGGTTCCCGAACGGCGCGCGTTTTCCCCACCCGCCGCCGTAGACTGCGGACGATATCATGAACGCAATGCGGCATTACTCTTGACGCATTACCCGGTTTGCATTACAATTGCGGATGGTGACGCCGCCTGTGGCAACCGTGACGCGAAAGGGACAAATTACTCTGCCGAAAGCGGCAAGGGACGCCCTGGCCCTGGGGCCTGGGGCACAAGTGGATTTCGAAGTTCGGAGCGGCGCGATAATTCTACGGAAGCGCGTCACCGGCACGGCCCTTGATCGGTGGCGCGGGTTTCTAAAGCGCGGCGGCAAGGCAGCGAGGACGGATGTCGTCATCGAAACCCTGCGGGGCAAATGACAGTCGCCGTCGATTCGAACGTCTTGTTTGATCTGCTCCTCGACGATCCGGAGCACGCAGACGCGTCCCGCACAGCATTGCTGTCGGCCGCGCGAAGCGGCCCTGTTGTCATCTGCCCGGTCGTGTACGCGGAACTCACGGCGCACTTCGCGCACGCCGGCGACCTCGATCGGTTTCTCGGCGACGCCGGAGTCCAAATGACCGGCTTCGAACCGGAATCGCTGGTAAGCGCCGGCGACGCCTGGAAGCGTTACCGGCGGCGCGCCAAGGAGCAGCCCCGGGACCGGTGCCCTCATTGCCGCCGCGCGATCGTCCCGCGGCGCCGTGTGATCACCGACTTCCTCATCGGGGGCCACGCGATGGTTCAGGCGAGCCGGCTGCTGACCCGCGACCGAGGATACTACCGGACCTATTTCCCAAGGCTGGCTGTGGTCGATCCTGAAACGCGAACAGCGGATTAAGTCCAACATGGACGCGGACGCCATCGAATTCTGGAAGACTCTCGAGGTGCTCGAGGCTCGGGCACACGACCTCCGCCGGCTGTCCCAGTACGAACCGCTGAAGAAGGCGCGCCCCGACTATCCGCGCACCGGCGTCGGGCGTTCTTACGACGACGAGGTGCGCGCCGTCTTCGCCGACCTCGGCCGGACGTTCCGGGAGGCCCGCCGGCTGTTGCCGGCCGTCCTGCCGGACGGCGCCGCGCCGCCCGGCTCCGCGTCCGACGACGCGCCGTCCGCGCTGGCAGACCGGCTGGCCGCGCTCGAGAAGGCGGCGTCCGCGCTCACGCGAGAGGCCTTCGAACCGCTGCCGCCGCTGCCGCCGCACGCGCCGCCGTACCTCGTCACGCTGCCCGGCCACGACATCCCCGGCAGCAAAGCGCTGATTCTCGGCAACGGCATCCTCGAGATCGTGGGCGCACTCCGCAACGCGCTCGTCGCCGCGGCAAACGCGGCGGCGCGGTCGACCGCGCCGCCGGAATAACCGTCCCCCGTCGCGTTGCTGGGGTAGCGATGCCGCCTACGTTAGCCTGCGACTTGACCGTGTTCACGCCGGAGCAGCGCGAACGGCTCCGCGGCCTCGTGCGTCAGGTCTTCGACGCGTGCCGGCAGGCCGACGAACTGCCCGACGGCTTCCGCCTTCGGTTCCCCTCGGGATCCGCGACCGCGCCCGGCGCCCCCGGCGATGCCGCCCTGGCGCTTGCCGTCACCGAATGGATCACGCTCGAGCGCCTCTGCTGCCCGTGCATCACCTTTGCGGTCGAGTTCGAAGCCGCGCGGGGACCGCTCACCGTCCGCATGACGGGGCCGGACGGCATCAAGCCGTTTTTGCTCGCGGAGTTCACGGGGCGAATCGCGGAAAAACTGCCGTAGCCCCCGTACCTTCTTGGGTGCAGTGGCGCGTTGGATCAGCCGGTATGCGTACCCGTTTGATTTCGAGCAGAAGTTTACCCCCCGGCCGACACCGCGACGTGCGGCTTGATCACATCCACCGGGTTGAACTTGCCGCCGAGAATCGGGGCGCTCCGCACCCCCAGCCACTGCTCGAGCACCGTGCTATAGACGCTGCGGAAGTCGACCTGGTACTTCAGGTCCCCCTGGTCGAGGTCGGTCAGGCTCGGGTGCACGCCGTGCACGCCGGGTTTGACCTGGCTGCCGACGAGCAGCATCGGCGCGGCCGTGCCGTGGTCGGTGCCGCCGGAGGCGTTCTCCGCGACGCGTCGCCCGAACTCCGAAAAGGTCATGAGCAGCACTTGATCTTGGATACCCTTCGTCTTGAGGTCGCCGAGGAACGCGCCGAGCGCCGCGCCCATCGACTCGAGCAGCCGGTCGTGGCGCCCCGTCTGCGTCACATGCGTGTCGAAGCCGCCGAGCCCCACGTAGTAGACCCGCGTCGGCGAGCCGGCGGCGATCAACTCGGCGACAATCCGCAACTTCTGCGCGAACGGGTCCCGAGGATAGCCCGAGCCCGCGTCCTGCGCGAGCCGGCCGGCCAGCTTGTTGAGGTCGGCGGCGGCCAGCATCGCGTTCATCTCGGTGTGCGTGAGGAAGTCCACCAGCGGCTCCTCGCCGGGCACCGGCTGAATGAGGCGGCGAAAGGCGTCGGCTTCCGCGGCGCCGCCGCCCTGGACCGGGTGAAAGCCGAACCGCGAGATATCGTCGACGGCAACGACCTTGGACGTTTCGCCCTGCATCGCCAGCGGCATCTCCGCGGACAGTGTCATGCCGGCGTTCGAGCCGCAGTCGGGACATTCGCTGTCGAAGAGGCGGCCCAGCCAGCCGGTCTTCGGGCCGGTGCCGGCGGGATCGGCCGTCTGCCAGATCTCCATCGACCGAAAGTGGCTGCGGTTGGGGTTCGGGTAGCCGACGCCCTGCACGACCGCGACCCGCCCGTCGTCGTAGGCGCTCTTGATCGCCGCGAGCGCCGGGTGCAGGCCTACCTCGTCGGTCAGCCGGAGGACCTTCTGCTGCGGCACCGCGAGCTTGGGCCGTGCCCGGTAGTACTCGTCGTGCACGAACGGCACCACCGTGTTCAGGCCGTCGTTGCCCCCGCCGAGCTGGATCACCACCAGCGTCGGCCAGTCGGGCCGGCCGGCCGCGGCCGCCGTGAGGGCCAGGTCCCACGGGTCGTTGAGGGCGAGCGCCGTCCGCGTGAGGAACATCGGCGCGGTCGCGCCGGCAGCCAGAATCGTGAGGCCCTTCGTGAGGAACTCGCGCCGCGTGTTCATGGTTCGCATGATTCGTTTCTCCCTTTCTTCCCAGTCGTCAGGCGACGAAATACTCCGGCAGGCTCATCACGAGATGGACGGCCGTCCGGGACGGCCGTCCGTCCGTCGCGAGCGCGAGCGTGCCGTGCCGGTGGGGCGCGAGCGGCCGCGCCAACAACCTGGCAACGGTCGCGTCGAGCGTCGGGAACGCCGCGTCGTCGACCGGCCCGAGACGGCCGGAGATGAGACCCGCGGCCAGGTCGGTGCGGGCGAAGACCGTTCCGGCGTTGATCCACGCGGTGCCGCCGTGCCAGCCCGCCACGTTCGGCGGGAAGAAGAGGCGCTGTCCCATCACGCCCGCCGCCTGGAAGACGCGCACCCAGTCGGGCGCGTTGATGCCCAGGTGGCGGACCGCGCCGACCGCGAACTCGACCGGCCCCTTCACCTGCGTCAGCATCACGTCCGGCTGGTAGAACGCCCGCGACCGGAAGAGAGTCTTCAGCATCGGCGCCAGATCGTAGGCCGAGGCGCGCAGCCGGCGCCCCATGGCGTCCACGAGCGGCGGGTTGGGAGTGGGGGAGACGAAGAACGCCGCCAGTTTGCCGGCGATCCACCGCGGCGTGGCGTCCTGCGCGAGGATGATGCGCAGGATGTCGGTGCCGTCCCACGGCCCGGCCTGCCCGAGAAACATCTTCGATCCGTCGTCGTGCATCATCGGCTTGAACGCGAAGACGCGCCGGTCGTCGCCGGTGCGAAAGTCGCGTAGCGTCCAGCCCGTCCATGCCCGCGCGGATTCCTTCACGTCGTCCTCGGCGTAGTGGCCGATCCCCATCGTAAACAGCTCCATGAGCTCGCGCGCCCAGTTCTCGTTGGGGTGGCCTCTCCGGTTCACGTCGTTGTTGAGGTACCGCAGCATCGCCGGGTCGCGGGCCACGCCGTCGAGCAGCCGCGCGAAGTTGCCGGCGGCGTGGCGTCGGAACAGCTGGTTCTGGTTGAACATCGCGATCGCGTCGTGCACGTCGCCGAACGAACTGGTGAAGTGACCGTGCCAGAAGAGCACGAGCTTCTCCTGAAGCGGAGCGGGGGACGTCGCCATCCGGTTGAGCCACCAGCCGGCCAGCGTCACGACCGCGCGCCCGTGCTGGCGGCCGGCCTCCCGGTAGAGGTCACGAAGCTCGGGGTGGGTCTTGAGGTTGATCGGCTGCCTGGTCGCGCGCAGCGTCTCCAGCGCCGACTCCAGCTGCCGCTCGGCGCCGCGCACGTCGTCGAAGACGGCGGGCGGCGACGGCTCCGGGGGAAACGCGAAGAGCGCGTCAACGGTGCGGTCGCATCCGGCGGCCACGGCGCGGTCCACCTCCTCGGGCAGCGGACCGAACCCCGCGCGGCGCAGGAGATGCGCCGCCTTGCGCGCGTCCCACGGATCGCCGGCCGAGGGGACAAACGGGTCGAGAACCCCGGGCATCGCTAAACCTCCCCCTTCAAAGGGCCCCGCGCCGCCATGGCGCCTGCGGCACGGCTGCCTTCTTAAGCGCGGGGAGCGCGGCCCGAGTTCCCCAGGAAGTCGGCGCGCACCCGCTCGAGCGCGTCGGGCGAAGCCAGCAGGTCGATCGCCGACATCACCATGACCTTGGCGTCGTTCAGCATTCCGGCGAGACCGATCTCCGCCTTGCCCGCCTCCAGCGCCTCGCGCGTATGCATCCCGACGCCCGGGGGACACGTCGGCAGCGTGTAACTGACAGTGGGCACGGCCTGGCTCAGGTTGCCGAGATCCGTCGAGGCGCCGACGAAGCGTTCTTTCATCTCGAATCCCAGCGCCGCCGCGTTGTCGCGCACGACGCCGCCCAGCGCCGGGTTGTAACGGAGGGAATCGAAAAAGACCCCGCGGGACATGTCGACGCGGGCGCCGGTCGCCTCGGCCGCCGCGCGGGCGCACGCTTCCACACGCTCCGCGAGATCGCCGACGTATTCGCCGTCCGCGGCGCGCACGCCGAACTCCGCGGCGGCCCGCTCCGGAATGATGTTGACCGCCTGCCCGCCGTCCCGGATGATCCCGTGGATGCGCGCGTCCGGCCGCGTCTGCTGCCTGAGCGCCCCGATGCTGTTGAACAACAGGATCACGGCGTCCAGGGCATTGATCCCGTTCCACGGGCCGGCCGCGGCGTGCGAAGGCTTTCCCGTGAACCCGACGCGGATGCCCTGCACGGCGAGGCAGCCCGTGGCCACCGACACGTCGGCCCCGGCGTGATACTGGAGGGCGACGTCGAGGCCCTCAAAGGCTCCGCGCTCGAGCATCAGAACCTTGCCGCCGCCGCCTTCTTCGGCCGGCGTGCCGTAGTAGGCGACCGTCCCCGGCAGCTCCGGCAGGACCGTCCGCAGTGCGGCGGCCGCGGCCATCATCCCCGCGGCCATGAGGTTGTGGCCGCAGGCGTGGCCGAGCCCCGAGAGCGCGTCGTACTCGGCGATGAGTCCCACCGTCGGGCCAGGCCCGCGGCCTTCGGCGCGGGCCACGATCGCCGTCTCGATGTCGGCCACCCCGCGCTCGACGCGGTAGCCGTGGCGCTCCAGCGCTTCGCTCACCCACGCCGCCGCCTGACGCTCCTCGAAGCCGACCTCGGGATGCGCGTGGATCCGCAGCGCGAGCTCGCGCGCCTCCGCGGCGACGGCGTCGAGCGCGGCGAGCGCGCGCGTCTTCAGCGACTTGGCGTCGACCTGACTCACGCTCATCGTGTCCCTCCGCTCCTAGCGCCCCGGCCGCCGGGACCCCGCGACGGCCCGAGGGGGCGGGGTCGGCCCGCGGGATACGCGGGCATCGCCGTAGCGTAGACGGCGCGCCGCCTGCCTGAGGCGCGCGTCGCTGACTTCGTAGTAGACCTGCGTCGTCACCGGGCTCTCGTGACCGAGCAACCGCTGGGCCTCCTCAATGCCGAGGCCGACGTTCGCCATCTGCTGCCCGGCGGTGTGGCGGAGGTGGTGGAAGGCGATGCCCTCCGGAATCGGCACGCGCGCCTTCGCGGCGTAGTGCTTGAAGATCTTCTCCACGCTGGCGTAGTGGAGGCGCCCGCGCCGCGGCTGAAAGGGCATCCGGAAGAACAGCGCGGTCGTCGGCACGGTCGGACGCACGGCGATCCAGCGGGCCAGCGCGGCCCGCGCGTCGGCGGTGAGCGGCAGCACCTGCTCCTTGCCGCCCTTGCGCCACACCACAATCGCAGCGCGCTCCGGATCCGCAAGCGAGAGGACGCGCTCGATGTCGAGACGGGTTACCTCGCTGACACGCAACCCCATGAGACCGAGTTCCGCCATGGCGCGGTCGCGCAGCACCTTCGGCTGATCGCCGTCAAACGCCGCCCGGAACCGCGCGACCTGCTCCTCCGTCCACCAGCGATGCACGCGCTTTGTCCGGCGCGGCGGCCGCAGATCGAGGGCGACGGAAAACGGCTGCCGCCGACGGCGCCGCAGCCATTCGTAGAACTGTCGCAGCGCGGTGATCTTCCGCGCACGGGTCGCCGTGGACAGCCCGGCCTCGGTCATCCGGCGGGTAAAGCGCAGCAGATCGTCGGGCCGCGCGCCGTCGAGGCCGCCCTCCACGTACGCGGCAAACTCGGCGACGTCCCGGACGTACGCGAGACGTGTGTTGACGGACCGCCCGGCCCCCTCGAGATCGGTCCACCATTCGAGGAGCAGGGGGTGCGTCGACGGAACCGGAGACTTGAGCCGGCGGCGTGCGGGCATCGATAACCTCCGGGCGCGCTGCTGCGACTATTGTGACGATGCCGTCCGGTGCGTACGGCGAGACCAAAGCGATCGACGGGGGGTTCGCAGGTCCGGCGGGCTTCTCCTGTCGAAGGCCCCGGCATGGCTGAAACCGCGCAATGCGCGTCCTGTAGTAAGCCGCACAAGCCGGGCGCCAAGGGCTGGTTCGCACGCGTCGAAGGGGACATCGCGAGCGGCCGCACGGAGGGCCCGCTGCGCCGCATCCTGCTGTGCCCGCAGGACTACGCTAAACTCTCCCCGGCCGCCCGCATGGCGTGGCATGAGTACACGGGTCGGACACAGGGCCCCACGCGGGAGAAACGGCCCGGACGTCTCGGCGAATCGGCGTAGCGTCCACGCCGGACGGCGCGGAAAAATGACGCGGGGCCCGGAAATTCCCGGGCCCCGCGTGCCCCATATCGATCGATGGATCAGCGCGTCGCAGCGAGAATGGAGTCCCTGAGAATTCCCGGGATCCGGTCGATCGTCTCCTCCGGCGTCATGAGGGGCGGCGCGAGGCAGATCGTGTCGCCGGCGGCGGGATCGGCCGAGCCCGCCCGGATGCGGGCGATCAGGCCGCGGGAGCGGGCTTCGCGCACGACTTTACCGCCGAGTCCGAGGGCGGGTTTCTTCGTCTTCTTGTCCTCCACCAGTTCGACCGCGCACATCAGGCCGAGGCCGCGCACGTCGCCGACCGGCGCGAGATCGCGCAGCGTCTCAAGTCCGGCCAGCAGCCGCCGCCCGATCACGCCGGCGCGCTCGGGCAACTTTTCGCGCTCCATGATCTCGACGTTCGCGAGGCCGACGGCGCAGCACACCGGGTGCCCGGAGTACGTCGCGGCATGCATGAACTTCTGGTCGGCGGGCGCCTCGAGCAGCGTGCCGTGCACCCGCTCGGAAAGGATGATACCGCCGAGCGGCAGGTACGCGCTGGTGACACCCTTCGCGAAAGACACGATGTCCGGCTCGACGTTCCAGTGGCCGAGCGCGAACCACCGGCCGGTGCGTCCGAACCCGGTGATTACCTCGTCGGCGATCAACAGGACGTCGTACTTGGTGCAGATAGCACGGACCTTCTGGAAATAGCCGGGCGGCGGGGCGATAACGCCGCCGGCGCCCTGGACCGGTTCCGCAATTAAAGCGGCCACCGTCTCCGGCCCCTCGCGGACGATCGCCTGCTCGAGCGCGTCGGCGGCCTCCGCCGCGACGTCCCCACCGGTCGGCCACCGGTAGGCGTACGGCGCGGGAATCTGCACGAAGTTCGGCACGAGGGGTCCGAACATTTTATGGAAAACCGGCATCCCGGTCGCGCTCATCGCGGCCATCGTCACACCGTGGTAGCCGTGCACGCGGGAAATGATCTTGACCTTGTCCGGCTTGCCCCGCACTTTCCAGTAGTAGCGGGCCGTCTTGAACGCCGACTCGTTGGATTCGGCGCCCGCGGTCGTGAAGTAGACGCCCGACGAGCTCGGGTAGGCCAGGTGCACGAGCCGTTCGGCCAGCCTGACGGACGGGATGTTGGCGGCGCCGACATAGCTCGAGTTGAAGGCGAGCTTCCGCATTTGTTCCGACGCCGCCTCGGCGAGCTCCGGCCGCCCGTGGCCGATGTTCACGTTCCAGAGGCTGGACAACCCGTCGATGTACTCGCGGCCCTCCGCGTCCTTGAGCATTGCACCGCGGCCTTCCACGATGAGCACGGCATTCTGGTGGTCGCTCGGGTGGTGCAGCGGATGGATCAGGTGGCGCTGATCCTGCGCGATCAGTTCCCGTGTGGTGGCCATGCACGCTCCCTCTGCCGGCACCCCACTCCTCCGGCCGGCTCACGGCGTCCTTCGCCGGCGACATTCCTTCTCTGCGGGCCAAACGGTCCCTGTGTGGCGCGCGAACGGCGCGCGACCTGCGGTGATAACCCGCGTGAGGAGGTCTCTCCGCGGGCGCCGGCCCCCAAGCGTTAGGCGTCCGCCGCGACGCACCAGCCCCGGTCGACATCGCCGAGCCCCTCGCAGCCGGCCTCGGTGACGACGACGCTGTCTTCGAGCTTGATGTGCCCGACGTCGGGGTCGCGAAATTCGGTTTCGATCGACACGACCATCCCGGTTTCGAGCGGCCGCCGCTCGCCCTCGGCGACGACGGGGGGCTCGTGGCTCACGATGCCGAGCCCGTGGGCGAGGAAGCGGCCGCGTTCCGCGCTCGGTCCGGTCCGAATCGCCTCCGTCCCGACCCGCCAGACCTCAGCGCAGGCGACGCCGGGTCCAACCGCCGCGCGCGCCCGGGACTGCGCCGCCTTGCAGATCTCGAACAACGCCGCGGCCGCCTGCGGCGGCGCGCCGACTGATCCCATGCGCGCGACATCCGCGACGTACTCGTCCAGCTCGGCGCCCACATCGAGGTGCATCGGCCGTCCACGTCCCCAGGGCTCGGACGACGGGGCGCGGAGCAGTCCGGGCCCGACGTTGATCAGCGAGTAGAGAAAGCCGGCGCCGCGTTCGCCGACACGGCGCTGGATCTTCGTCGAGATCTCCCGCGTCGTGTCGGTCGCCGTGCTCTCCCGAAAGACCCGACGGATGACCTCCGCCGTGAGGCGGTGGATCTCGCGGAGACGTTCCAGTTCGCGCGGCTGCTTGACGGCGCGCAGCTCGCCGAGGAGCGGGGCGGCGTTGACGAACGTCGCCTCGGGCAGTTCGCGGCGCAGCGCGTCGTAGGCGTCGGCGGGGAGGAAGGAGGATTCGATCGCGATGGTGGCCGCCGCGTGGCCGCCTGCGCGCAGCGCGCGGGCGGCCACGCACGCCGCGTCCTGCGACATACTGGGCCCCCGCGGCACCCAGTGCCGCTCGTCGATCCAGAACGGTCCGAAGGCGTCGATGTAGTCCTGCTCGTTGAGAATCTGGTCGCGCCGGCCGACGTAGAACGCGGACTGCGGACTCGCCGCGGGCACGGCGACGAACGAGAGATACTGGCCGCCGCCGAAGCGCGACGCGCGCGCGAAGAAGTGAAGATAGTAGCCGCCGGTGAGGTACCGGACGTTGTGCCGCGTGCTCGCCAGGACGACGTCCACCCCTTGCCCGCGCGCGACGCGCGCCAGCCGCTCGAGATCAAACGGCGCCGCAGGGATCATGCGTCGTCGTTCGAGCGGACCGCGGGCGGGTCCTCCGGCGGGACGCCGCCGCACCGGGGGATACGCCCGTCCTTCGTCACGCCCTGTTTGACCCCACAGTTTCCGGTGTTTAGGCTCCGAGCGGCCTGGGAAACTACCAAAACTAGGGGCCTCGTTTCACCATGGGCCGCGCCGGGCGACACATGCCGAGGGCAAGGCAAACACGAGGACGCGGCCACCACGATCGAATCCACGACGACTGGGGGGAGACGCACGTGGAGCGTAAGCGGCAGTCCACGGAAGTCTTGTCCGGGACGCGTGCTTCCGAGCGCCTGGAAGGCGCCAGGGCGACGGGCGCGCTGGACGCCAACATCATCATCGGCAACGCGCCCGATCCCGTATTCGTGTCCGACCTCGAAGGCCGCATTCTCCAGACGAACGACGCGGTCTCCCAGCTTCTCGGGTTCCGCCGCGACGAAGTGATCGAGCAGTCGCTCTCCCGGTTCATCTCCCCCGAGGAAACGCGCGAGTTCCTCGCGGCGTTGCGCGAGGTCGTCGAGCGGGGCGTGACGCGCAACGTCCGCCTCAACCCGAAGAGCGCGACCGGGGAGATCATTCCGACCGCGCTCAACGCCTCGGCCCTCCGCGACTCCGACGGGAAAGCCATCGGCGCGATCGGCATCCTCCGCGACATGCGCGAGATCGGCAAGGCGCGCGCCTACGCGGAAGCCCTGATCAAGAACGCCCCGGACCCGGTGTTCGTCTCCGACCTCGAAGGCAAGATCATCGAATCGAACGACGCCGTCTCCCAGCTTCTCGGGTTCCGCCGCGACGAGGTGATCGAGCAGTCGCTCTCCCGGTTCATCTCCCCCGAGGAAACGCGCGAGTTCCTCGCGGTGCTGCGCGAGGTCGTCGAGCGGGGCGTGATCCGCAACGTCCGCCTCAACCCGAAGAGCGCGACCGGCGAGGGCATTCCGACCGCGCTCAACGCCTCGGCCCTCCGCGACTCCGACGGCCAGGCCATCGGCGCGATCGGCATCCTCCGCGACATGCGCGAGCTCGACAAAGCCCGCGCCTACGCGGAAAGCCTGATCAAGAACGCCCCGGACCCGGTGTTCGTCTCCGACCTCGAAGGCAAAATCTTAGAGTCCAACGACGCGGTCTCCCAGCTCCTCGGGTTCCGCCGCGACGAAGTGATCGAGCAGTCGCTCTCCCGGTTCATCTCCCCCGAGGAAACGCGCGAGTTCCTCGCGGCGTTGCGCGAGGTCGTCGAGCGCGGCGTGATCCGCAACGTCCGCCTCAACCCGCGGTCCGCGACCGGCGAAGTCATCCCGACCACGCTCAACGCCTCGGCCCTCCGCGACTCCGACGGGAAAGCCATCGGCGCGATCGGCATCCTCCGCGACATGCGCGAGCTCGACAAAGCGCGCGCCTACGCGGAAGCCCTGATCAAGAACGCCCCGGACCCGGTGTTCGTCTCCGACCTCGAAGGCAAGATCCTCCACACCAACGACGCGGTGTCCGAAGTGCTCGGCTTCCGCCGCGACGAAGTGATCGAGCAGTCGCTCTCCCGGTTCATCTCGCCTCAAGAGACCCGGGAGTTCCTCGCCGCGGTGCGCGAGGTCGTCGAGCGCGGCGTGATCCGCAACGTCCGCCTCAACCCGCGGTCCGCGACCGGCGAAGTCATCCCGACCACGCTCAACGCCTCGGCCCTCCGCGACTCCGACGGGAAAGCCATCGGCGTGATCGGCATCCTCCGCGACATGCGCGCCTATGAGCGCGTCGTGCGCGACCTCGAGAAATCGAAGCTCGAGCTTCAAGAGAAGATCCTCGAGCTCGAGAAGTTCGAGGAGGTCGTCGTCGGGCGCGAGATCAAGATGATCGCGCTCGAAAAAGAGGTCGAGCGGTGGCAGAGCGAAGTGGAGCGCCTGCGGGGCGAGTCGCAACAGTAGACGTGCAGAGGCGCCCTGGGCTTCCGGAAACACCTGCGGGGGCGCCCGCCGCGGGCGCCCCCGTCGGCGGGAATAACGGGAAGCCCGCCCGGCAGGCGCCGGCGGTGTCCCCGGCGGAGCACGTCCGCCTGCTCGAGCGGATCGCCGACCTGGAAGGCCGGCTCCGCCAGCGCGACGAGCAGCGCCGGGCGATGCTGCATATCATGGCGGACCTGCACGACGTGAACCGCCGCCTCGGCGACCAGCGCAAGGCCATGCTGCACATTCTCGTCGACTACGAGCAGGACCGCCGGCGGCTCGGCCTGCAGACGGAGCGGCTCGACAACTCCCGCCGCGCGCTGCTGCACATCCTCCAGGACTCGCACCGGTCCAACCTCCGCCTCGGGCAGGCGCGGCGCGCGATGATCCACATCATGAGCGACCTGCACGAGATGACGCTCGAGATGCAGCGGCGCGAGCAGGACCTGCGCGACAAACAAGAACAGCTCGTCCAGGCCGGCAAGCTCGCCACGCTCGGTGAGCTTACGGCCGGGGTCGCGCACGAGCTGAACAACCCGCTCAACAACATCGGCCTGTTCATCGGCAATGTCATCGACCAGATCCGGATCGGCGGCGTCGAGCGCGACGTCGATCTGGAGCGCGTCGCGCGAGACCTCGACCGGGCGACCGCGCAGGTACGCAAGGCTACGGAGATCATTTCGCACCTCCGCACCTTTGGGCGGACGGCCCCGGTCAGCCGCGAGCCGATTTCGGTCAATGAGATCATGACGCACGCGCTGTCGCTGATGCAGGAACAGCTGCGCCTGCGCGACATCG
>DASSJF010000049.1 GCA_035691305.1 bacterium | reverse complement strand
GGCAACGAAGCGGCTGCCGTTGAGCGGCAGCGGCCCCAGCTGAAGGGGCGGCGCGTAATCGGGCGGCGAGAACTGATAGGGTCCGAAGACGACGATCGCGAGATTGCGAAAGAGCACCGTGAGCGCGATCGTGACGATCGTCGCGTACTCGTCCAGCCGCTCGAGGGTCCCGCTGAACATCGGCCGGAGCAGCACACGCTGCACCGCCATCCCCAGCACCGCGACCCCGAGCGCCGCGAGCGGCACCGCGAGATACCAGCGCGCGGGGCCGAGCCACGACTCGATCAGCAGATACTGTACGTACCCGCCGATCATGTAGAACTCGCCCATCGCCCAGTTGATCATCCGCACGACGCTGTAGATGAACGTGATCCCGACGGCCATGAGGCAGTAGATCGAGCCGACGACCAGGCCCGCGAGGACGTACTGGACGAAGAGCGTCGAGTCCAGCGGCTACCGCGGCGGCGTGTACGAACCCGTCCGTAGCGCCGGCGGGTACAGGATCGGCGCCTTGTCGTAGGTCTCGTCGGGCGTCGTGTACTGCAGCACGATGAGCGGCGGCGACCACTGGTGCCAGGCCAGCCCGGCCGCCCGCGGGAACCTCACCGAGCCCGGCGCGCCGATCCAGGTGTCGAACCTGCCGCGCTCCAGCGCCGCGATGATCCGCTTCGGCTCGGCGCTGCACGCCTGGTTCATCGCCTGGGCGAGGATCACCGCGTCGCCGAACGAGTTGAGGTTGGAGTAGATCGCCGTGTCATGGTACCGCTTCGCGTACTCGAGCGCGGCCCACCGGCCGAGCGGCGAGAGCGCCATCTTCGGATGGTAGTAGGAGATGAACATCATGTACGTGCCGCCGGAACCGAGGTTCTTCCAGAATTCGGGGCGCACCGGAAAGTCGTACGAGCCGAGCATCGGCGTCTGCGGGAACAGGCCCACGTCGCGCGCCTGCTTCGCGATCAGGTACGCCGGCGTGCCGACGCCGACGTTGAGCAGCAGGTCGGGCCGCGAGGCCTTGAACTTCAGCAGCTGCGGCGTGAGGTCGGCCGACGTCCGGTCGAAGAGCACCGCGTCCAGCGCAATCGCGGCCTTGCGCGCGGCGATCTCGGCCTTCGTCGCCTCGATCAGGCCGATGCCGTAGTCGGTATTCTCGGCCAGCATCGCCACCTTGTGCCAGCCCTGCGCCTGGATGAACCCGGTCCAGGCGCGCGCGCGGTCCGGATCGATCGCGTGGGTGCGAAACACCGCGGCGAAGTGCTTGCCGGTGATGTCGCCCGCCGACGCCTGCGTTGAAATGAACGGCACGGCGAGCTCGTCGGCGAGCGGCGCGGCGGCGAGCATCGCCGAGCTGTGGAACTGGCCCCACACCCCCACGGCGTGGTCCTCGGTCGCGAGCCGCCGGAAACCGGCGACGGCCTTTTCCGGGGTCCCGCTGTCGTCTTCGACCGCCAGGCGCACCGGCGTGGCGGGCAGGCTGCACTGCGTCTTCGGCCCGAAAACGCCGCCCATCACCGCGTTGATGTAGGAGACGCCGACTTCCGCCCCGCGCGAGATCAACTGGCCCGCGGAGGCGTCGCCCGGCGGCGACAGCGGCGTCAGCACGCCGAGTGTGATCGGCGCGGGCGCGGCCCAGCCGCCGTCCCGCGTCAGTCCGGCGGCGGCCGCGGCCAGCACCGCCGCGATGACGAGCAGCACAACACGTCTCATGGTTCCCCACCTCCACCCGTACTGTGCGTCTCCTCCGTTCCCACGAGCGCGGAGCGAACGATGCCCGGCAGGTCCGCGGCGAACACGGTCCCGGGGCCTTCACGCTGCACGCGGCCCATCCCGAACAGATAGACGTCGTCCGCGATCCGGACCGCCTCGACGATGTTCTGATCGACGAGCAGCACCGTGATGCCGAGGGCGCGGCTGTGCGCGAGGAGCGTGTACACGTCGCCGGCGACCCGCGGCGCGAGCCCGGTCGTCGGCTCGTCGACGAGCAGAAGCGACGGCATCACCACGAGTTCCTTCGCGACCGAGAGCAGCCTCAACTGGCCGCCGCTCAGGACCGCGGCCCTCGAGCGGCGCAGCGGGACCAGCGCGGGAAAGAGTTCGTAGACGTGCGCGAGCCGCTCACGCAGCGCGGACGGCCGGTGCCGGATCGTCCACCCGCCGAGGCGCAGCGTCTCCTCCACGGTCATCTGCGGAAACGTGCTGGCGCCCTGCGGCACATAGCCGACGCCGAGCCGCTTGCGCCCGTCCGGCCGCAGCCCGGCGAGATCGCGCCCGTCGAGAAGAACGCGCCCGGCGCGCGGCGGCAGCAGGCCGAAGACGACGCGCAGCAGCGTCGACTTTCCGGCGCCGTTCGGCCCGATCACCGCGGTGATCCGCCCCGGGTCCGCGCGCAGGGTGACGCCGGCCAGCACGTCGATCTCGGGCTGGTAGCCGGCGGTCACGTGCTCGACGCGCAGCGCGGCGCCCGTCATGCGTCCCGGCCCGCCGCCACGCGGGCCCCCGCCGCCCCGAGGTAGGCGTCGATGACCCGTGGATCCGACGCGACCCGGTCGAGCGGCCCCTCGGCGATGCACGCGCCGTCGTGCATGACGAAGACGCGGGGAGCGAGCCGCACGAGCGTCGGCATCTCGTGGCTGACGACGAGAAAGGTGACCCCGCGGCGGCGGTTCATCTCGTGGATCGCCTTCAGCATGACGTCCTTGATCGCGGGGTGCACGCCGGCGAACGGTTCGTCGAGCAGACACAGCACGAGCGGCTCCTGGGCGAAGCAGCGCGCCAGCTGCAGCAGCATCGCCTGCCCGCCCGAGAGGACCCGCGCCTCCGCGCCGGCCAGGGCCTCGAGGTTGACGAGGCGCAGCAGGTCTCGCGCGCGCCGCTGCGCCGCGGCGCCGTCCCCGCGCCGGTGGTCCGCAGCGGCCGGCACGAGGAGGTTTTCAAGGACCGTCATCGATCGGAAGACGCGGGCGAGCTGGAACGTGCGTGCCATGCCGAGGGCCGCGAGCGTGTCGGGCGCGAGACCGGCGAGGGGCTCCCCGTCGAGCCGGATCTCGCCGCGATCCGGGCGTTCCTGCCCCCCGATCAGGTTCAGGAGGGTCGTCTTGCCGGAGCCGTTCGGACCGATCAGCCCCCGGATCTCACGGTGCGACAGCTCGATTGAAAGATCGCGGACGGCGGCCACGCCTCCGAATGATTTGAAGACGTGCGATACCGAGAGGAGCGGCCCGGCCACGCGGAAGGGTTCGACGGCGCGGAACCGCCGGCCTTGACCGCGCGGCTACCGGTTTCGGGTGGCGCCGTTTTTCCGGAGGATCTTCTGCGTTGTGGTGCGGTGGTCGGCTAGCCGCGGTACCCCGGCCGCAGCACCGGCCACATGTCCGGCATTGCCGGCACCGGCGCGTCGATGATGACCGGCGCGTTCTGCCGCAGTCCCCAGGCCACCGCCTCCCGCAGCTGCGCCGGGCTCTCCGCGCGGCGCCCCGCCGCGCCGAACGACTCCGCCAGCTTGACGAAGTCCGGGTTCAGCAGATCCGACGCGATGAAGCGGCCGCCGAAGCGGTCTTTCTGGATGCGCTTTACGTTGCCGAAGGCGCCGTCGTTGAACACGATCGCCACGACGTTGAGGCGGTGGCGGACCGCCGTGGCGATCTCGGAGATCTGGTAGAGGAAGCCCCCGTCCCCGCTGATCGACACCACCGGCCGCCCGCACGCGCCCACGTACGCCCCGAGCGCAATGCCGTAGCCCGCGCCGAGCGCGCCCTGGTACCCCATCGTCAGGTACGTGCGGGGTTTGTAGACCGGAAAGCCGATGTTGGACCAGTAGCCGACCTGCGTCATCTCGCTGACGACGACCCCGTCCTCGGGGAGCGCCTCGCGAATCGCGTTGCCGTAGGCCGCGTGCGGGGCGACCGAGTTGACCCGCTCCCGAATCCGGTTGTGGAACGCCGTCAGCTCGTCTTTGCGCGACGGCCGCGTCCGGTTGTGTTTCTCGAGGCGTTCCGCGAGCGCGGCCAGCGCCGGCGCGGCGTCCGCGACGACACCAACCGTCACCGTCCGGTTGCGCCCGATCTCATCGGGGTCGATGTCGATCTGCACGCACGGCTGCGCCATCGGCGCCCAGTCGGACGCGGTCGGTTCGTAGAACCGTGTGCCCACGATCAAGACGGCATCCGCGGACGGCGCAAGTTCCGGTCCCGCCGCGAGCGGCTCGGCGAGGTAGTGCCGGTCGGAAATCGCGCCTTTGCCGTTCCGCGACACGAGGACCGGAGCCTGCAGCATCTCGGCGACCCGCACGAGCGCGTCCGTGGCGTCCGACGCCACGATCCCTCCGCCCGCGAAGATCAGCGGCCGCTCCGCGGCGCCGAGAAGCTTCGCCGCGCGTTCGACCGCGTCCGGATCCGGCGCCGGCACGGTGCGTAACAGCGGCCCGTCCTCCGAGGGCATCTCGGCCGCGCCCTTGAGGACGTCGGGCGGAACCTCGATCGCGACCGGCCGCTGGCGGCCGCTCAGCATCTGCCGGAACGCCTCCCGGACGACGCCCGGCACCGCGTCCGGCCGCAGCGCGCTGCCCGTCCACTTCGTCACGGTGTCCGCCGCCGCGAGCTGATGCTTGATCTCGTGCAGGAGGCCGCGTCCCTTGCCGATCTGCGCCACCGGAATCTGGCCGGTGATGCACAGGACGGGTGACGAGCACGAGTAGGCGGTCGCGAGCCCGGCCAGCGCGTTGAGCAGCCCCGGACCGGGCACCAGGAGACAGACGCCGGGGCGACCGGTGACGCGGGCGTAGCCGTCCGCCATGTACGAGAGCGCCTGCTCGTGGCGGGCGTGGATGACGCGGACAAAGTCGTTGGCCTCGTACAGGGCGTCGAACGCCCAGTCCATCTGCACGCCGGGAAGACCGAAGATCACGTCGGCGCCCTGCGCCCGCAGGGCGCGCACGAGCGCCTGCCCGCCGGTCAGTGTGGCCGTGGCGGCCACTCCCCGGCCCGCAGCATCCGGAACCGTCACGCGGTGCACCTCCGAGTCGTCGCGGCGATGGCCCTCATCATAACACCCGGGCCGCGGGGCGCGCACTGCCGCCGCGTCCCGTGTCGCGCCACAGGATGACGTTGAGGAGAATGAGCAGCGGGATGAGGTACATCATCTGTCCCATCACCCACATCAACACGCCGCCGAGGTGCAGGTCGTCGAGCGCGGACAGGCCCCACAGCCGCGGCGCCGCGGCGTAGGCCGTGTAGAAAGCGTGGCCCGCGAACGTCAGCGTGAAGCCGAGGATGAAATTCACGACGTCCGCGCCGATCAGAAGCGCGAACCGCATGCCGAGCGGCGCGCGGACGAGCGCGGGGGCCGGAGAGACGATCACGCCCCAGAAGATCACACCGGCGACAAGGAAGCCGACGTGCTCGGCGGCGTGCATCCACGGGATGCGCAGCGTCGCGTCGTAGGCGGCGGGGATGTGCCAGGCCAGCAGCATGCCGTTGAAGAGCACGAACGCCGCGAGCGGGTTCCATGCCGCGCGCACCACGCGCCGGACGCGGGGACGGCTGTAGGCCCAGCCGATCAGCCCCGAGGGAACGGAAAGAGCGAAGAGCGCGGCGGCGACGAGCATCAGGAGCATGTGCTGCAGCATATGGAGCGTAAACAAGTAGGCCGCGCCCGCGTCGAGCGGCGACAGCAGCGCAACGGCGAGTGTGGCTTCCCCGGCCCAGAAGGCGAGACTCTGCCGGCCGCGCGGCGGAAAACGGCGCGAGATCGCGATGTACGCCGCGCACGAGGCCGTGAGCGAGAGAACGATCCAGGGGTCCGCGGACCAGTCGGTCCAGCGGAGGGCGGCGGGAGGCATCGCGTTCGAACGCGGGGGGCTTAGCGGCCGGACCAGCCGCGCGAGCGGTCCACCGTGCAGGCAAGCTTGAGCAGCGCCATCCGGACGTACATACCGGCCTCGGTCTGGTCGAAGATTACGACGCGCGGGTCGGCGTCGACCGAGACCGGGAGCTCCGAGCGCTCACCCTCGACGCGGGGCAGCGGGTGCATCACGATCGCGGCCGGCGGCAGCTCCGCCAGGATGTCCGGGGTCACGGAAAACTGGTTGCGGATGCGCTCGTACTCCGCGGCGTGGCCTTCGCCGAACCGCTCCTTCTGGATGCGCGTCACGTACAGCACGTCCGCGCCGCGCACGCCCGCGTGGAGGTCGTCGGTTTGGGTGAACGGCACCTTGTGCCGGCGCAGGTACGCGAGCAGGTCCTCCTTCATCTGGACCGCCTTCGGCGCGATCAAGCGGATGGAGACGCCGGGATACTTGGCCAGCAGATAACAGAGCGACCGTGCGGTCCGGCCGTAGAGGAGATCGCCCGCCACCGCGATCGTGACGCCCTCCAGCGTCCCGCGCGTGCGCCAGATCGTATAGGCGTCGAGCAGCGCCTGGGTCGGATGCTGCCCAGGCCCGTCGCCGGCGTTGAACACCGGAATCGGCCGGCCCCGCTGCGGGTCGACGGCGACCGCGGCCGCGCGCTCCGCCGCGCCTTCTTCGTAATGCCGCATCACGACGGCGGACGGCCGGTAACGGCAGATGACGCGGATCGTGTCCTCGATCGACTCGCCCTTGGCCGCGGAGGAGAACTCGCGCGCCGCCTCGGACGACAGCACGCGCCCTCCGAGGTGGTACGTCGCGAACTCGAACGAGAGCCGCGTACGCGTGCTGGGCTCGTAAAAGAGCGTGAGGACGATCTTGCCTTTCAGAAGATTGCTGCCGCCGCTGTTGACGATCTCCTCGGCGAGCTGCGCCTCGCGGAACACGGATTCGAGCGAGGAAGGATCGAACTGCTGCGCGCGCAGCACGTGCGGCCACCCGGTCCACAGGTGGAGAGCCACCGTTCGCGCCATCTCCCCCGCGTTGCCGCCAATGGACGCCCGCGAGCCCGTCATGCCGACCTCGGGAGATGCGGCGCCGCCATTGTATATTCACGTTCGCGTCCGCTCCCGGACCGCCCTGCCCCCGCCCCTCGCGACCGCCCGTTCCGGCGCAGCCTTCCGCCGCATGGAGGGACCGGGCCGCCCCGCCGCATACCTACATACCCACACAGCGCGCTAGGACTCCCGAGGAGGCGGACGGCATGTCCCCGGCGCCGGGGGGCAACGTGTATCAGGACCTGCTGGTGGCCCACATCGCCGCGTGGAGCCGCCACGACCTGGACGCCATCATGGAGATGATGACCGGGAACTGCGTCTACGAATCCTCCGGAGGCGAGGACCCGTGGGGCAGGCGGTACACCGGTCAGGCGCAGGTGCGGGAAGCCTACGCCGACCTCCTCGAACTGCTGCCGGACATCCGGTTCCAGAACGCCCGCCACTATGCCGCGGGCGACCGCGGCGTCTCCGAGTGGACGATGCTCGCAACGCGCCCCGACGGGTCGAAGATCGAATCCCGCGGCTGCGACCTCTACGAGTTTCGCGACGGGAAAATCCACCGACGGGATTCGTACCGCAAACGCCGGACCGCGAGGTAGCCTGAAACTGCGTCAAGCCGGTCGCGGGCACGGCCTCGGCCCTTCGTGTTTTCCGGGTCAGTGCGGGACTTGGGCCAAGGCCACCCCGAGGTAGTACGGCCAGAGCACGAGGGCCAGCACCGCCTTCCAAAACGCGAGATGCAAGAACCCAATGGCAAAGAGCCATCCCGCGGCCCAGAGCATGCCCAGCCCCCCGGGGGCGCACTCGCCCCGCACCTTCTCCACGGCGGCCTCCTAACGCGGCAGACGCTACCAATACGAAGGATAGGGCGCGCCGCGTCGCCGAGGTATCAGGCGGTTGTCTGATTCGGGCCTACGCTTGCCACACGAGGACGGAGCCACTCGCACCCGGGCCGCGCACCGCCTCGGGCGTGACGGCGCTCGGCAGGTCACCCGCTCCCCGCACGTCAGCCTCTGCCGACGAACGGCATCTTCGTCGCCATCACGGTCAAGAACAGCACGTTCGTGTCGAGCGGCAGGCCCGCCATGTAGACGACGGCATCGGCGACGTGCTTCGGATCGATGCGCGGCTCCGGCCGCACCGAGCCGTCGGCCTGCGTCACGCCCTGCGCCATCCGCTCGGTCATCGGCGTGATCGCGTTGCCGATATCGACCTGGCCGCAGGCGATGTCGTACTTGCGTCCGTCGAGCGCGGTCGACTTCGTAAGCCCGGTGATCCCGTGCTTCGTCGAAGTGTACGGCGCGGAGTTCGGCCGCGGTGCATGGGCGGAGATCGAGCCGTTGTTGATGACGCGGCCGCCGCGGGGCGTCTGGCTCTTCATGATCCGAAACGCTTCCTGCGTGCACAGGAAGGTCCCGGTGAGGTTCACGTTGACCACGGCGGTCCACTGCTCGTAGCTCAGATCCTCGAGCGGAATGCCGGGTGCGTTGAGTCCGGCGTTGTTGAAGAGAAGGTCGAGCCGCCCGAACTGCTTCTTCGTCTTCGCGAACAGGCTCCGCACCGACGCGGCATCGCCGATGTCGGTCGGCACGATCAGCATGCGGGACGCCGGCGCCTTGGACGCGCGCGCCGTCGCCTCGAGCGGTGCCCTACGGCGACCGGCCAGGACGACGGAGTAGCCTTCGTCTAAAAGCCCCCGCGCTACCGCCCGTCCGACCCCGGTGCCGGCCCCTGTCACGATCGCCACCTTTGTGGAGCGCGAAGGCATGCCACGACCCCCTGTTCCGGCGTGCTCAGCCTTACACTTGCGCGAAGAGGGAGATTGGTCCTATGCGCCACCCCAAGCTGCCTGCCGGGCGCGGCACTACACCCGCCGGTCGATCAGTCCGTAGAAGGCGTCGACGCTCGGCCCCTGCACGGCCAGCTTCCCGGCGGAGTAGCCGCCGTCCACGCACAGCACCTGCCCGGTGATAAAGCGCGCGCGGTCGGAAGCGAGGAACAGCACCGCATCGGCGATCTCGTCCGGCGCGGCCAGCCGGCCGAGCGGCACCTGCGTGAGGAACGCGCGCTGATATTCGGGCGTCTGTTTGGACCGTGAGATGCCCGAGATGTCCGTCAGGCCCGGGGACACGACGTTGACCGTCACGCCGTACGGCCCCATCTCCATGGCCATGACCCTCGCGAGCTGAACCTCGCCCGCTTTCGACGCCGCGTGCGGGCCGCCCGTGACGCGCGCGTTGTTACCCGAGGTCGAGCCGATCAGAACGATGCGGCCGCCCTGCCCCTGCGCGATCAGCCGGCGGCCAACCGCACGGCTCAGCACAAAGGCGCCCCGCATTTGGACGTCGACCTGCAGATCCCACTCCTCGTCGGTCAGGTCCACGATCTTTTTGTGCACGCCCACACCGGCGCCGTGCACGAGGATGTCGACGCGCCCGCACTCCTCCGCCACCCGGTCCACCATGGCGTTCACCTGCCTGCTGTCGCGCACGTCCGTGCGAATGAAGCGGACGTCACCGCCGAACTCCGCGATTTCCCGCGCCAGCGCCTCGGCCCGCTCCTCGTCGATATCCGCGATGACGCCGCGCGCACCCTCCCGAGTCAGGCGCCGCACGATCACGCTGCTGATGCCCTGCGCCCCGCCGGACACGATCGCGACCTTCCCCGCACACTCGCCGGCCATCGCCGCCCTCCTCGTCAGCCCAGTCGGTTCTTGAACACGCCCCCGTCGCGCATCAGCAGCGCGCCTGAACCACCGGAGGTTGACACAGGATGTCCCATCCGTTCACCCCGCGCAGAAAATGAAGGGTGCTCGCACCAGATCCAGAAATTCTCGACTGTAGAAAATCGACAATCTATTCACTACGCTCTTGCCGCTGACCCTGCCGGCGGCATGCCGAACCCCGATCTCCGAGCGCACCGAGCGGAGGAGACGCCGTACCGTCCGTCACCGCCGCATCCCGGCCTGCGGGGCGCGCTCGACCCGCGGCTCAGACTCTAGTAGACACGGAGGGCGCAGGCGTGGCGCAGATCGCGGTGGTCGGTTGTGGAGCGATCGGAGGGCTCGCGGGTTTCTACATGGCCCGTGCCGGAGAGTCGGTGCTGTTCGTCGACCGGAACGCCGACCACGTGCGGGCGATCCGCGAGCGCGGCATCTCCGTGAACGGCGTCTACGGGCCGATGGCGATCGGCCCGCAGCGCGCCTGCACTCCCGCGGAGCTCGACGAACGGCTGGAGGGTCTGGTATTTCTGGCGTGCAAGTCACAGGCGACCGCGGACGCGATCGGCACGCTCGCGCCGCACGTCGCGGAGGCCGCCTGCGTCGTGTCGCTCCAGAACGGCATGAACGAGGACACGATCGCCGGCGTCGTCGGACCCGGCCGCACGATGGGCGCGTTGCCCGACTACGGCGGCGCGTACCTCGATCCGGGCGTACTGGAGGCCGTTCACACGGGCGTCGTCTACGTCGGGGAGTTGAACGGCGAGGTGACGCCGCGCGCCCGCGAAGCGGCCAGGCTGCTCGGCATCGGCCCAAACACGTGCGAGCTCCTGACGGACATCGTCGGCCGGCTCTGGACGAAGCAGGTGTATAACTCGCAGATCATCGTGTCCGCGCTTGTCGACGATACCATCGTCAACGTCCTGAGCCGCCGCAGCGCCCAGCGGCTGGCCGGCGCGGCCGTGCGAGAGGCCATTCGGGTGTCCGACGCGGCGGGCGTTCGGTTGCAGGCCGACGCGTGGTTCGAGCCCGCGCTGTACCGGCCCGAGACGGCGGCCGACACGGCGCGCCTGCTCGCGGCGTACGACCGGCTCGTCGACCATCTCGGCGGTCATCAGGCGAACAGCGGCCCGGACGGCTACCGGTACGTGAAGCGGGCCAGCGGCATTCACTGGGACATCGTCTACCGCAAGCGGCAGAGCGAAGCCTACTACCTCAGCGTCGTCTGCGTCGCAGGCCGGTACGACGCGCCGGTCCCGCTCAACGCGAGGCTCGTGGACCTGCTGGCCGAGGTCGAGAACGGCCGGCGGCGGTTGGGCTGGCACAACATCGACGAACTGACGGCGTACGCCGAGCAGATCGGCGCCGCCCTGCCGTGACGGCCGCGGGCGCGGGTCCGGCGGCGACCTCCCGGCCGAGGCGCGTGGCTCTCGTCACCGGCGCGGCGCGCGGGCTCGGGTGGGGGATCGCCCGGGCGTTCGGCCGCGCCGGCGTCCGGGTCGTCGTCAACGACGTCGACGAGGCGGACCTGGCGCGCTGCGCCGGCGACCTGGCCGCCGACGGCGCCGAGTTTCACGCCGAGGCCTTCGACGTCGCCGACCTCGCCGCGTGGACCCGCGCCGTCGCGGACGCCGTCGGCCGATGGGGGCGGCTCGACGTCGTGGTGCACAACGCGATCTACATGCCGCTCATCACGTTCGAGGCTACGACGCCGGACGAGTGGTGGCGGCAGATCCACGTCGGGCTCGGCGGACTCTTCAACGCCGCGCACGCCGCGTGGCCGCAGATGAAGTCGCAGGGGGGCGGCCACATCATCGGCATCGCCAGCGGCTCGAGCATTCGCGGCTATCCGGAAGAGATCGCCTACTGCGCGATCAAGCACGGCGTCGAGGGCTTCGTCAAGGCGCTCTCGCTCGAAGCCCGCGCCCACAACATCGCGGTGAATACGATGAGCCCCGGCGCCCGGATCAAGCCCACGCGCCTCACCTGGGCGGAGTACGACCGGACGCCCGCGGCGGAGCGGGCCGGCTGGGCCGATCCGGTGGAGCTCGGCAAGGCATGGGTCTGGCTCGCCGCCCAGCCGCCGGCCCGGTTCAACGGCTACCGCTTCGACGCCGGGCCGCTGGTCCGCACCCTCGCCCGCGAGGGCGACGATTTTGAGTTCGCGCCGGAAAAAGCGACGCTATATCCCGACGACTTTCGCGCACGGCAGCAGTGGTACGAGGAGCAGATCCACCGATGACTCCCACAGGAGGAGCGGCCGGCATGGATACCATCTACGAGGCGCTGCGCTGGCACGAAGTTCGGATCACCGCCCACGCGGCGGCACGGCACATCCCGCTCGTGTACGGCGAGGCCGGAACGGGCGGGCCGCGGGCGACGCTCATCGCCGGCACGCACGGCGACGAAGGGCCCTGGTCCGCGCTCGCGATCAAGATGCTGTGCCGAAACCCGCCGGCGGCGCTGGCCGGGCGCCTGAGGGTCGTCTTGACGGCCAACGCGCTCGCGGCCGAAGTCGAGCGGCGCAACTCCTGGATCGATTCCCCGAACTCGCTCGATCTCGACGCGATGTTTCCGGGCAACCCGGAGGGGTCGCACACCGACCGCCTCGCGGCCGCGCTCGCGCCGCTCGTCGCGGACAACGACGCCGTCATCGACCTCCACGGCGGCGGCACGTGGTGCGTCAACGCCTTCGTCAAACGGTTCGAGGGCTCGGAACAGCTCGCAGCCGATCTCGGGGCGCCGTTCATCAGCAACGCCCCGAACAAGAAGGGCGGGCTGACGACCTACGCGCGCTCGCTCGGCGTCAAGGTCGCCAACGTCGAGGTCGGCGGCCGCTCGAGCAAAGAGATGTACTGGGTCGAACGCAACGTAAAGGGCCTCGAGCGGGCGCTGCACAACCTCGGCGTGCTCTCATTGAATCCGCCGCCCGCACCCGCGGAGCGCGCCCGGGACGTCGGTCCGACGAAGGCCTTCCGCGCCAAGACGGGCGGCATCTTCGTGCCGACGGTGCGCGAAGACGCGGTGGGCACGGTCGTCCCGATGGGAACCGAATTGGGGCGCATGGTCGATCTCCATACCCTGGCCGAACTGCAGGTCTTCACGGCCCCGTTCGAACAAACGGCCATGATGCTCCTCCGTCCGCAGATCTGTACCGTGGAAGGCTCCGCGCTGATCTACGTTCTTGCGGAGCCGGTCTAGGGCGGCGGCCTAGCGGGACGTCCCCTGGGTTCGGTCGTGGATGATCTTCGGCAGGTTGAACAGCGTGTTGGCGATCTGAACGAGGGTTTGGACGGGCGTCGTCGCGGCGGCCCCGCCGCGCGGCGAAGACGCCGGAGCGCCGGCGTGCCGAGCGGGCGCCGTCTGGTGAGGCGCGGGCTGGACAGGCGGCCAGGACGCCGGCCTGTCCGGGATCGTGGTGACCTGCACGCCCTGATGCCGCGCCGTCCGAGCGCCGAAGAGCGTATGATTCTGCAGCGCCAGCCCGAAGGCCACGGCCAGCGTCAGCACGCCACACACGATCGTCAGACGTCGAATCATCGGCCACCCATCGCTTCCTTATTTACCCCGCACGCCCGCGTCCGGATCGTCTAGGGCTTCGGTACCGCCCCCTGGGACGCCGAGGTGACGAGGCGGGCGTACTTGGCGAGGGCCCCGCTCTTGTATCTCGGCTCCGGCGCCTTCCACGACGCAAGCCGCCGCGTGACCTCCCCGGCGGGCACGTCGAGGTCGAGGCGCCGCGCGGGCAGATCGATCACGATCGGGTCACCCTCGCGGACCACCGCCAGCGGCCCGCCGTGCGCGGCCTCCGGCGACACGTGGCCGATCGCGAAGCCGCGGGACCCGCCGGAGAATCGACCGTCCGTGATCAGCGCGCAGTGCTCGCCGAGCCCGGCGCCGACCAGCGCGCCGGTAACGGCCAGCATCTCCCGCATGCCGGGCCCGCCTTTCGGCCCTTCATAGCGGATCACGATCGCGTCGCCCGAAGCGATCCGCCGCTGCGTGATCGCTGCGAGCGCGTCCTCCTCGCGCTCGAAGACGCGCGCGGGGCCGCGGAACGTCTCACGCTTCAGGCCGGCCGTCTTGATGACGGCGCCTTCGGGGGCGAGCGTCCCGGTCAGCACCGCGAGCGTGCCGCACGGCGCGATCGGAGACTTGATCGAGCGCACCACGTCCTGTCCCTCCGGGCGCGTCGCCTCCGCGAGGTTCTCGGCCATCGTCTTGCCGGTCACGGTCCGGGCGCCGCCGTGGATGAGGCCCCCGTCGAGCAGCTCCCGCAGCACGACGCTGAGGCCGCCGACCCGGTCGAGGTCCACCATCATGTACCGCCCGCCGGGGTGCATGTCGGCGATGTGCGGCGTGCGGCGCGCGAACGCGTCGAAGTCGCCGAGCGCGAGCGGCACCTCGGCCTCCTGGGCGAGCGCGAGCAGGTGCAGCACCGCGTTCGTCGAGCCGCCGGTCGCCACTTCGGAGGTGATCGCGTTCTCGAACGCCTGCCGTGTGAGAATGTCCCGCGGCCGGATGCCCTCCCGCAGCACGCGCATGACGGCTTCGCCGGTTTGGCGGCAGATCTCCGGGCGCCGCGGATCGAGCGCCGGAATCGATTCGCTTCCGGGCAGCGCGAGGCCGAGCGCGACGGAGCACGAGGCCATTGTATTCGCGGTGTACATCCCGCCGCACGAGCCGGCGCCCGGGCAGGCGACGCACTCGAGCCCGTACAGCTCCTCCATCGTCATCGTCCCCGCCGCGACCTTGCCGACGGCTTCGAAAACGTCCACGATCGACACATCGCGCCCCTGGAACCTCCCCGGCATGATCGTGCCGCCGTAGAGGAACACGGACGGGATGTTGAGGCGCGCCATCGCCATCATCATCCCGGGCAGGCTCTTATCGCAGCCGGCGATGGTGACCAGGCCGTCGAAGCCTTCCGCGAGCGTCTCGAGCTCCACGGAGTCCGCGATCAGGTCGCGGCTGACGAGCGAGGCCTTCATGCCTTCGTAGCCCATCGAGATGCCGTCGCTGACTGCGATCGTCGTGAACTCGATCGGCGTCCCGCCGGCCGCGCGGATACCGTCCTTCACGTGGCGCGCAAGGACGTTCAGGTGGAGGTTGCAGGGCGTCACCTCGTTCCACGATGAGGCGACGCCGATCAGCGGCTTGCGCAGCGCCTCGTCGTCGAGCCCCGTGGCGCGCAGCATGGCCCGCGCCGGGGCGCGGTGCGGCCCCTCCGTCACCGCGGCCGAGCGCTGATTGAGTTTGGGCAGTGTCTTGGCCATACCGAGCCTCCTTCGCCGTGTCAAACCGTGGTCGAGCCTTGCTCCATCATAATGCTTCGCTACCCGATCGCGCGGCTCTTGAACAGGCGCCGCAGCGCCGAACGCACGAGCAGCCCCGCAGCCAAGTCCCAGCAGTTGACGATCGCGATCCGAAACCCTCCGGGCGGCATCGCGTGCCGATCGAGCGGGATCGTCTCGTCGAAGGTGATCTGAATGCTCGAAATGCCGTCCACCGAGCGCAGCGCGTCCACGTCCGCCGGCTCGATCGTATAGCGGCGGTTGTGCGGCGCGAACAGGACCACGCTGTAACCGGTGCGCCGCGCCGGGTCGCGGAACCGCCAGCGCCGGCGCGCGTACAGGTCGACGACGGCCTCGAGCCAACCCGGGCCGTTCAGGTCGAGCCACTGTTCGGCCATGCGCAGGTGACACTCGATGATGCGGCCGGCGATCGTCTCGACGTTGACCACGCCTGTGAATCCGGCGAGGTGCCGGCGCAGCCAGCCATCGAGGTACGACTCCAGGGCCGGCAGGCGGCCGGCCGTCACGGTCCAGTAGTCGAAGGTGCCGCCGTCCATCTGGCGACCGATCGAATGCCGCCACCAGCAGAGGCGACCCCGGGCCAGCGCCACGTCCGTGCTGATGTGGCGTCCCCGCAATTGCCGCATCCAGAAGTGCCCGGGCGTGAAGCGGGCCTTCATTTCGGCCGGCGAGCGCACGACGTAGCCGTCGGCGCCCATGCCGTGCAGGTTCATCATCGGCTTGCTGAAGACCGGGTAGCGCCGGGGGATCGTACCGTGCGGCCCGTACGGGATGCCCTGGCTCGCGCAAATAAACAGCTTGTCGTAGACACGGCGGTAGGCGGGATAGAGGTCCCAGCCGGTGGGGTCGTCGACCGGCACCACGGTAGTGCGCGGCACGCGGACGCCTTCGAAGTACTGCCAGCGCCAGACGTCGACCCCGGGAAACCGCGGACCGCCGCCCGGCGGCATGTCGCGTTTGATGTGGTGGAGCCGGAGGCGCCGCGCGCGGTTCACGCCTCGACGTCCACCTCGAGGCCGAGGAGCACCGCGCCGACGAGATGGTACCAGCCGACCGTCACCGTGAGATCGACGATCTGCGCCGCGGAGAAATGACCCCGCAGCGCCTCGAACGTCGCCTCGCCGGCGCGCCGCGTCGTCGTCATCTCGTGAGCGTACGTCATCGCGGCGCGCTCCGCCGCGTCGAACACGCCGCTCGACTGCCAGGCGGGGAACGCCGCCAGCTGCGCCTCGGGCACCCCGGCCCGCCGCGCCGACTCGAGATGGTGCACCTGCTCGTAGCGGGCGCCGAGCGCGAACGCGGTGGCGAGGATCACGAGCTCGCGGAGCCGGCCGGGCAGCGGATTCTCGTCGCGAATGTACCGGGACATCCCGAGAAACGCGCGCAGCGCCCGCGGCTGGTTGGCGAGGATGCGGTACAGGTTGAGCGGCGGCCGTCCGAGCGCGCGCAGCTCGGCGAACGCCGCCGCCGCGTCCTCCGCCGCCCCGGAGCCGGACCATCCCGGCGGGGCCGGACGGCAGCCGCGGCGCGGCGTGGGATCGTCGAGGTACGGAAGTCTCGCCACGGCATCTCCGGTTCGATGGCATCGCGCACCCGGCCTCCAATCGGGTACGCGACGCCGCGCACAGGAAGGCCCGCCGCGCGGCGAGAAGGCCGAAGATCGCCGCGCTCGCCTCGAGCGCCACGAGGAGGATCCGATGGCCGAGATGCGCGCCGCGTTCATCCACAAAGCCCGGGACATCCGCCTGGCGACGACCCCCCGGCCGGAGCCCGGGGACGGCGAGCTGCTGCTGCGCGTCCGGACCGTCGGGGTCTGCGGCAGCGACCTTCATTATTATCGGGAGGGCGCCGTCGGCACCCAGGTCATCACCGGACCTCAGATCCTCGGGCACGAGTTTTCGGCCGAGATCGCCGACGATCGGGGCGCCGCCGCCGGGCTGCCGAAGGGCACGCTGGTCGCCGTCGACCCCGCGCGCCCCTGCGGAAAGTGCGAGTGGTGCCTGCGCGGCCATCAGAATCTGTGTCCCCACGTCGAGTTCGCGGGCTCGCCCGGCCTGGCGGGCGGCCTCGCCGAGTATCACACCGCGCCGCCCGACGCGCTGTTCCCGGTGCCCCCGCACTTCGACGCGGCGACCGCGGCGATGCTCGAGCCGCTCGGGGTGGCGATCTTCACCCTCGATCTCGCGCATCTGCGCCCGATGGAGAACGTCGCCGTGGTGGGCGCCGGGCCGATCGGGCAACTCCTGATCCAGGTGGCGCGCGAAGCGGGCGCGGGATACGTCTGGGCGATCGATCCGATCGACTACCGGGTCGCGGCGGCCAAGCGCGCCGGCGCGGACGACGCCTCCACCGATTCCGACGCAATCGAGCGGTGGACCGGCGGCCGCGGCGCCGACGTGGTCCTCGAAGCCACCAACTCACCCACGGGGCCGGAGGCCGCCGTCGCTTGCGCGCGGGTGGGCGGACGCGTCGTCCTGGTGGGCATCCCGGACGGGGACAAGTTCACGCTCTCGGCGGCGGTGGTGCGCGGCAAGGCGCTGACGATCAAATGGCAGAAGCGGATGGGCCACGTCTACCCGCGTGCGATCCAAATGGTCCAGGCCGGGCGCATCAAGTTCGACCCGATCATGACCCACCGGTTCCCGCTCGACCGCGCGCCGGACGCCTTCCGCTTCCAGAACGCCTATCAGGAAGGCGTCCTCAAGACGATGATCGAGGTGGGATGAGCCGGACCGCCCGGTACGCCGCCTTTCTCCGGGGGGTCATGCCGACGAACGCGCGCATGGCCGACCTCCGGCGCGCGTTCGAGGCGGCGGGCTTCGCGGACGTTCAGACGGTCCTCGGGAGCGGCAACATTCTCTTCACCGCACCCGCGGCGACCGAAACGTCGCTCGAGCGCCGGGCGGAGGCGGCGATGACCCGGCATCTCGGGCGCCGCTTCCTCACGATCGTGCGGCCCGTCGACGAACTTCGCAGGATGCTCGCCGCCGATCCGTACCGGGCGTTCCGCCTGCCCCCCAACGCGAAGCGCATCGTCACGTTCCTCCGGGGCCGGCCACGCCGGCGTCTGCCGCTCCCGATGAAGATCGCCGGCGCCCGCATCCTCGCCGCCGCCGGCGGGAACGTCTTCATCGCGTACGTCCGGCACCCGAAGGGGCCGGTCTTCATGACGTCGATCGAGCAAGTCTTCGGTAAGGACCAGACCACACGAACCTGGGAGACGATCTCGAGAGTTGCACGCGATACTTGACGATATTGTCTGATCTACGATATGATATACACCGTCAAGTAACTCTCGCCGGAGAGGCCGGCCTGCCATGACTCGCCGCAAGGCCGAGGCTCTCTTCTCGGCACGATCGCAGCGCAGGGGCGCGACCAGGCCGGAGACGGCAATTCCCGATGCGACCGACCCGCTCTACGCGTCGGTCGCCACGCTGGTAGAACGAACCAAAGAGCCGCTTCGCCGGGCCATCCTTACTCGCTTCCTCCGCGCCGCCGTCGGGGCGATCGGTCAGGCGACCCCGACCACTCTAGCCAAGGCGGCCGGCGCAGACTCGGATCTCCTGGCGGTGGTGACGACGCTCGAGGCCGTGCTGCCGGATCCGGCCAAGGCGAGTGACGACGATGTGATCGCCGCCGCTCAGCTTCGCGGCCTGGAAGCCCGGCAGCGGGTGCTGGAGGCTGAAGGCGGCACGTTGAGCGCCGAACAACTGGGTCACCGCCTTCATCTGACGCGCCAAGCCATCGACCTCCGCCGCCGCAACCACCGCCTCATCGCTCTGCCGGTGGGCCGGCACGGATTTCGGTACCCGATCTGGCAGCTCGGCCCCAACGGCGTCTGGCCCTGGATCCCATCGGCCATCGAGGTCTTGAGCCCGCACGACCCGTGGCAGCAGGTGTTCTTCCTGCTCAGCCCCCACCCGGATCTTGGAGGCCAAACGCCGCTCGATGCGCTCCGCGCGGGGCAAGCCGACGAAGTCCTGTCGCTTGCACGGACCTACGCATCGTATGGCCTTGGATAGACGAACCAGAAGCCCGGCGCCGCCCGCGGATCTGGCGGCGCGAACGCTGCCGATGACGATGATCGAAGGTTCGGCCTGGCGCGTGTACCCCGGCGGTCGCGATCCCATGCACTTCAACAAGCGGGACGGCCGCTTCAACGATCCGCGGACGCAGTACGGGGTGGGGGTGCTCTACGCATCCCAAACCGACGTGGGCGCCTTTGTGGAACGTCTCCTGCTGGCGCCCGGCCCGCTCGGCGGTGAGGGCGCGGCGGGCGCAGGCGTCCCCGTTTCCGCGACCGCCCTCCGGAACTTCGCGCTCGCCGCGGTCACCTTCACAAGACCGATCACGTGTGTCGACCTGCGGACATCGAACGGCCTCAGGCAGATCGGCGCGGGCGCGTCGCTGCTCAGCGCCCCGCATGCGATATCACAACAGTGGTCGCGGCCGATTTTTCTTCATCCCAGCGCTCCGGAGGGCATCGTATGGAATTCACGCGTCGGAGAGGACATCGTCTCCCTCGGGATTCACGAGCGGGCGAAGCCTAAAATCGCCGCCCGAAGTCTCGGCGCGCTGATCGGCCATCGGCGGCTGCTGGCGGAGGTCATCCGGCGGTTCGGCGCCGTCATCGTCCCGGCATGAACAGACCTGTGGCGCCGGGTTCCGGCCGGCGTCATAAGGTCGTTCCGCCGTCCATGATCGAGATGATCGGCCGAAGCCGGTCGTACAACTGCGCCGTCACCCGCGCGTCGTCGAGGCAGTAGCGCGCGATCTCCTCGAGCCGGCCCTGACGGTACCTCTCGGCGACATCGCCGCCGCGCATGGCG
>DASSJF010000048.1 GCA_035691305.1 bacterium | reverse complement strand
CCGCCGTCCATGATCGAGATGATCGGCCGAAGCCGGTCGTACAACTGCGCCGTCACCCGCGCGTCGTCGAGGCAGTAGCGCGCGATCTCCTCGAGCCGGCCCTGACGGTACCTCTCGGCGACATCGCCGCCGCGCATGGCGTCCTTGGAGGACGGCAGGCCGAACTGGCACGACCAGAAATCGAGGTTGCCGCGCATCCGGCTCGCGTTCCAGAACGTCAGCACTTCCGACAGGTCGCAGTGGTTGCCCAAGTGGTAGCGCGGCCCCATGAGGTTCCGCGTCGGCTGTATGCCGAGGATCGCGGACCGCAGCATCAGGTACGGCGCGTCGAAGCCCCGGCCGTGAAACGTGACGACGAGCGGCGACTCGCGCTCGATCACCCCCCAGAATTCGCGCACCATCGCCGCTTCCGTGCCGCGAAAGATCTGCGCGTCCTCGCCGAAGGACGTCCAGCCGGGTCCGGCCCCCTCGGCCGCGCCGGCCTCGGCGCACACCCGGCCGCGCGAGGCGCCGAGATCCCACATGCCGATCGCGACGATGCGGCCGGTCGCGGCGTGGAGCGCCAGCCGGTCCTTGACGCGCTCGATCTCGTCCGCGTCTTTGTCTTCGCAGAGATAACTCTGCACGCGGGAGGGAAGCGCCTCCCAGTCCTGGCCGACGGTTTCAATATCTAGCCCGATCACCGGCCTCGGCATCCCGCTAGGCCAGGCGTTCGTACACGACGCGCTTCCGATTGAACGTGTGCGGCCGAATCTTGCCCGGCCACGTGCCGCTGTCCGCCGCGGCGTTGAACGCCGCACCCTCGGGGATATCCGCGCGGTCCATCTCGTAGACCGCCAGGTACTTCGGCACGCCCTCGGCGTTCGTCCGATAGCGCGCGGCGCTCCGGACACCCGGCACCTTGAGCAGGGCCGGGATGTGCTCCCTGTCGTACACGTCGTTGAACGCCGCCTCGACCTCGGGCGCGACGTCCATCATCACGACAAAGAGATACTTCGCGTGTGCGGCCATGCGGCGCACCTCCGGGAGGAGATCGAATGAAGCCACCCTGGATCGTGCTCGGTCCCCGCGGCGGTGAGGCCCTCCGGCTCCGCCCCCCGTCGCGCAGCGGCAACGTCACCATCAAGGTGGACCGCCGCACCGCGGGCTCGCCGCTTCTCGCCGTCGGCCACCAGCGCCTCGGGCCCGGGGCCTCGATCCCGGTGCACCTGCACGAACATCAGGACGAGGTCCTCTTCGTGCACGCCGGGCGGGGCACGGCGGTGTTCGACGGCCGCTCCGTGCCGATCCGTACCCGCAGCACGATCTTCGTGCGCCGGGGCGTGTGGCACGGCGTCGACAACACGAGCCGCGCGGATCTGCACCTCATCTGGATCATCTCGCCGCCGGGGCTCGAGGAGATGTTCCGGGACATCAGCGTGCGAAAGGGCCGGCGCCCCGAGCCGATGTCCCGCGACGAGTTCGCTGCGCTCGTTCGCCGGCACCGCATGCGCGTACGAGGAGGGCCTACGCGAGAAGGTGCGGCGCCTGGCGCTCGACGTCCGGCCGCATCTCGCGCAGCGCGTCGCCCACCGCGGCGGCGCATGCCTCGATCTCGGCGTCCGTCATCGGCGCGCAGAGGCTGAACGACCCGCGCGACATCGAGTAGACTCCGCGGTTCAAAAGGTGGAGGTGCAGCAGCGACTGCAGCGCCGCCGGCACCGCGGCTTTCGACCGGTAGTCCGTGACCGGCCGATCGCTCAGCAGCACACACGAGAAGGACCCGACCCCGGTGACCTGCGCGCGGATCCCCGCCGCGCGCACCGTTTCGGAGAGGCCGGCGCGCAGGCGATCCCCGAGCGCGTTGAGCCGGTCGATCTGCGGCTGATCGAGGATCCGCAGCACCGCCTGTCCGGCCACCACCGTCGCCCGGTTGCCGTTGAAGGTGCCGGAGTGATGGAGATGGCCGGGACGGCTCGGATCGAACAGATCCATCACGTCGCGGCGGCCGCCGAAGGCGCCGACCGGGAATCCGCCGCCGATGATCTTGCCCATCGCGGTAAGGTCGGGCCTGACGCCGAACATCTCCTGCGCGCCGCCCCGGCTGAGGCGCAGCGTCTGGATCTCGTCGAAGATGAGCAGCGCCTTGTTTCGTGACACCACCTCGCGCAGACCGGCGAGATAGCCCGGCGCCGGCGGAATGTAGCTGAGCCCGCCCGGCACCGGTTCGACGATCAGGGCGCCGATCTCGCCCGGGTGGCGCGCGAAGGCCCGCTCGACCGCGGCGACGTCGTTGAACGGCACGATCACCACGTCGTCCGCCACGTACGCCGGCAGCCCCGCCGAGTCCGGAACGGACCGCGGCGCGTCGGCCGGGCCCGCCGAAGCGAGGTCGGGCGAGACGCTGACCTCGACCGCGTCGTGCGTGCCGTGGAAGCCGCCCTCGATCTTGATGAACTTGGGCCGTCCGGTGAACGCGCGCGCCGCGCGCAGCAGAAACAGCGTCGCCTCGGTGCCGGAGTTGCAGAAACGCACCGCCTCGACCGACGGCACGCGGTCGACGAGCATCTCCGCGAGCGCGATCTGCGGCGCGAGCGGCGCGGCGTAGGCCGTGCCCCGCGCGAGTTCGCGCGTCACCGCCTCCAGCACCGCCGGGTGCGCGTGGCCGAGGATCAGCGAGGTGTAGTTGTTCACGAAATCCACGTACGCGTGCCCGTCCGCGTCCCAGAGCCGGCAGCCCTCGCCCCGCTCGATGAACACCGGATACGGCGCCCAAAAGGCGGAGCTGCGGGTGTCGCCGCCGGGCATCACGCGGCGCGCCTGTTCGTGGAGCCGCCGCGACGCGGCGGTGCGGCCGAGGTAGGTCTCGAGGGCGTTGGACATGAGAGGACGTTCTGCCGGACGCGCCCAAGTCCTCCGCCCATGGAGATCCGTCTAATCCGCCACGCCACGCTGCTCGTCACGCTCCACGGAAAGCGGCTGCTCGTCGATCCGATGCTGGCCGACGCCGGCACGGCCCCGCCGGTCGCGAACTCGCCGAACCAGCGTCCGAACCCGCTCGTGCCGCTGCCGATGCCGGCGGGCGACGTCGCCGCCGGGGTGGACGCCGTCTTCGTCACGCACACGCACCGCGATCACTGGGATGACGCGGCGGTCGCCGCGCTGGCAAAGCACGTGCCGCTGTTTTGCCAGCCGGAGGACGAGGCGAAAATCCGCGGGGCGGGCTTCACCGACGTGCGCCCGGTGCGTGACTCGGCGGCGTGGAGCGGGATCACGATCCACCGCACCGGCGGGCAGCACGGCCGCGGCGAGGTGGCGACGCGGCTGGCTCCGGTTTCCGGCTTCGTGCTGCGCGCCCCGGGCGAGCCCGTGCTCTACGTCGCGGGCGACACGATCTGGTGCTCGGAGGTCGAGCAGGCGCTGCGGGAGTACGAACCGGCGGTCACGGTCGTGAACGCCGGCGGGGCGCAGTTCCTCGAGGGCGGGCCCATCACGATGACGCCCGACGACATCGCGGCGGTCGCGCGCGCGGCTCCCGCGACGCGCATCGTCGCGGTGCACATGGATTCGATCAACCACTGCATCGTGCGGCGGGCGGACCTCGCCGCGGCGCTCGAGCGCGCCGGCCTCACGCCGCGGGTTGCGATTCCGCGGGACGGCGGGCCGGTGCCGGCCTAAGGCGGCGCGTCCGGCGGACGCCCGATCCGGTCCGCGAACCGGGTCATCAGTCCGGCGGCGCCGACGAAGATCACGGCGCCGGCGTAAAACGCGTTCCGCACGTTGTCGGCCGTACTCACCGCGCCGTAGATGAGCGGGCTCACGATCGTGGCGATGCGCTGGACGCTCTGCCGGATGCCAAGCGCGACGCCCCAAAACTCCGCGGTGATGCACTCCACGAGCAGGCTCATCGTCAGCGGCTGGGTGAACCCCACGCTCGCCCCCATCAGGATCGACACGCCGAGCAGCAGCCAGAAGACGTGCGTCAGCGGCGCGAGCCCAAACCCAACGGCCGCGACGATCATGGAGAGCAGAAGGGCCCGCCCGCTGCCGAGCAGCGCGACGCCCGGCGTCAGGATCGACCGGACCGCCATCGTCGCGCTGCTGACCGCGGCGACGAGGATGCCGATGAGCGGCGCGGCCATGCCGATCTCGTGCAGGTACAGCGGATAGAACGTGTTCTGCAGCTGCTGCGCGGAGACCATCATCGCCGAGACGAACAGGATGTCGCCGATCCCCCGCCGCCTGAGGATGGTACCGACCAGGGTGTGCGCGGCCGCGAGCGGCACGGCGCGCCGCGCCGGCGACGGCACGCCCCTCAGGCCGGCGATGCAGACGAAGCAGGGCAGCATCAGGACCCAGAGCGCGGCGAACGCTCCGACGTAGCCGAACCGCGCGGCGATGAATCCGCCCGCGATCGGGCCCGCCACCGCGCCCGCGGAGTTCCACAGCGAGAAGTAGCCGTAGTTGCGGACGCGGGTATCGTCCGTGCTCGCCGCGGCGACGATCGCCTGCGCGGCGACCGCGAAGCCGATGTTCGCGACCGTCATGAGGCCGTAGCCGACGCCGGCCGCCGGGATCCCACGCAGGAAGGTCAGGACGGCGCCGCCGGCGCAGAAGAGCGCGGTCGACGCGGCGTAGACCCCGACCGGCCCCCGCTCGTCGACGAGCGCGCCCGCGTGGATCGAGATCGCGAGGGGTACGATGCCGCAGAGCCCGACGACCGTGCCGACAACCCCGGCCGAGGCCCCCTGGGAGACGAGATACAAAGGAAAGAACGGGATCGCCACGTACCAGGCGCCGTTCGAGAGAAGCTGTACCAAGTTGTTGAGCCGGAGCACGACCCGGGGATCACCGGCGGTCCCGCCGGCCCGCGGGTCCGCTGTGGTTGCCGTTGCCGCTGCGCCGGCCGCCGGCGCCCCCCTTACCGGATCGTCCATCTAGGCTCCTGACCCGTCCTCATAGCGGTAGCGATGGCTTCTCTGGGTGCCGATTGGCCCCCTGTCGTTGGTCTTTCGCAGGCCCCAGATGGGCATGAGGTACTTCGGAAGTTACGCCCCGGAATCTACGGAAGATCGGCGAAGGGAGCGGGGAAGACGCCGATGGACTTCGACTATTTCGAGTACAAGTTCTCCCCCGACGGCGCGGGCCAAGCCCGACGCATTGCGTCGATGCTGGCGGAGCAGGGTTACCACAGCCTGCGGCGGGACGCTCTCGACGTCTTGCGGCGGTACCTCCCGAACCCCGGCGCCGACGCCCAATCTGACCAACCCACCGGCCCCCGCACCGTCGACGTGCTGGTTCCCTCCGCCGACCGCACGGCCCGCGTTCTCGTTTGCGAACGTCCGGCCGAGGACGCCGGCGTGACCGTCGCCGTGGTCGCCGTCGGCCGCTCGCCCGAAGAAGCGCACCGCGGCCGCACCGCGGTCAAGCTCTTGCTCGAAGGCAAAGGCAGCCGCGACAACGGGCTCGCGGCGCGTCTTGTGCAGGACAGCGGCCCCGCGCGCCAGCCTCGATTCCGCGAAGAATGGGCGCGCGCCCTCGGACTCGCCCAGGCCGACGCACCGGACCCCGCCGGACCGTCCCCGAGACCACTCGCGTCCGCGCAGGCGCTGTTTGCGCTGCAGGGCGCGCAGGCGCTGCTCGGGCGGCCGTCGCTGCTGCGCTCCAAAATGGACAAAGCGCCAAACGGCTCGCGCGTCGATCCGTCGCAGCTCGACGGGCTCTCCGCCGACGGGTTGATCGACCGCAGCTTCGTTTTGATGTGCCGCGAGACGGGCCAGATCGTCGGCGTCGGCAAAGACGCCGCGGAGGTCCAGGCGGCGATGCAGCTGTCGCTCCGGTGTCCGCACTGCCGGCGGTCCCTCGGCGAAGAAGTCCAGGACGTGCTCTACAGCCTCAGCCCGCAGGGCGAGGAGTTCATCAAGAGCACGCGATGGATGCGCGACGCGCTCGAGTCGTCGCTGCGCCGGCGGAACTGCGGCGCGGTCGTCCTGTCGGCTGCGCCGAACGGTCCGGTGGACGGCGCCGCCTACTTCAAAGACGCCGTCCTGCTCTTCCGTCTGCGCGACAGCGCGCCCGGCGACGAGGATTTGACCAGGCTGCAGCAGGCCGGGGTGGAGTTCGAGAAGGTCGCGCCCGGGGTGCCGGTGCGCAGCGTCATCGTGACAACCCAGCCGGCGCCGGCGGCCGCCGCGGCTTCCGACGGGCGCCCCGCGGCCCTGTACCTCAACGCGTCGCAGCTGGAGGACAGCGTGGACCGGCTGTTTGAAGAGCTGAAGCGCGACGCGTTCAGCCGCCTGACCGGTACGACACTGCAGTTCATGCGGCCAGACCCGAGCACGCTTCTCTCGCGTCCGGGCTGAGCGCGGCTGAGGGGGCAATGCGATGAGCGGACCGTTTGATTCCCTGGGCGTCGGCGTGGCCGTGGCCGGGGCCATCATCACGCTGGCGGGCATGTTCCTGACCCCGATGCGCGGCGTCGTCCTCCGCGCGATGCGGGTTCGCATGGACGCCTTGAAGGAGCGGCAGCATCCGGCGACAATCGCCGCGGCCCCCGAGGCGGCGCCCGCCGGCCCGTCCCCCGCCGCCGCGACGCCCGCGCCGCCGCCGGCGCCTACGCCGAAGATCACGCTCACCCCGTCCGAGCAGCGCGCCGCCGAGCAGCGTGAGCAGGAAGCGCTCTTCGCCCGCGCGCTCCTCACGGCGCAGAAAACCGCCGAGGATCTGGTGCGGAACGCGCAACTCGAGGCGCAGGAAATCACCGACCGGGCCGAGGCGGTCGCGGCCGACGCCACGCGCGCCAGCCGGCGGAACGCCGCGGAGATCGTACAGAAGGCGCAGCAGGACGCGGACCTGATCGTGGCGAGCGCCAAGCAGAAGGCCGCGGCGTGGCTCGCGCTGCTGCAGGCGGAAGCGGACAAGCTCGCCGCCGAAGCGCACCAGGCCTTCCAGGGCGCGCAGCGCACGGTGGAGCAGAACGTGACGTCGCTGAACGCGCGGTTCGAGCGCCGCATGGCGGAATGGAACGCCGATCCCTGGGAGCGGAACCGCGCGGCGGGACCCGACGGCGCCGCTCAGCAGAACGGCGAGCGGTCGCCGACCCGCATCGCGTAGGGCGGGCGCCTCAGTACAGCGGAGACGCGTCGAGGTCGAAGTAGACCCAGTACGGCCAAAAGCCGGGAAACGCGTAGTAGGGCTGGAGATACCGCGTGTGGCGCTCCGGCGCGGTATCGGTAATTCGAAAGCGCACCGGCCCTTCGTGCACGAGGCGGTCGCGAAGATCCGTCCCCGGTTCGAGCGCCAGCGGACGCCGGCAGCACGCCTCGTCCTGCGCCAGCACGACCGGCCCCCACAGAATCGCCGCGCGGCGCGGATGCTGCCGGTCCACCGGGGACGTCCGCAGCGCGAACGGGATCGTCACGGTGATCCGGTCGCCGGGCTTCCACTCGCGCTCGATGCGCGCCCACGTTCCGGGCCGGGCCGCGGCCGCCACCGGCACGCCGTTGACGGCCGCGCGCATCTCGCGTGACCAGCCCGGGACTCGGAACGCCACGCCCATCTGCGCCGGGCGCTCCATCGACAGGGTAAAGGCCGACGTCTCGGATTCCGGATACGCCGTCTCCTGCCGGACCGTCACGCGCTGCCCGCCGTGCCGCCACGCGGCCTCCGACGGCACGAAGAGGTTGACGTAAAGTCCGGAGGCATCCTTGAAGTAGATCACGTTGTGATAATCCGCGACGGTTTGGATGTAGGTGCCGGAGCAGCACGGCCATTCGTGCCAGTAATACTGCTTGATCCCGCTCGACAGCCGGTAGTCGCCGTAGTAGAAGGTGCGGCCGTCCGGCTCCGTCGGCAGCGCCGCGCCGATCCCGTTGTAGAGCAGCGTCTCGATCCAATCGCCGAAGCGCGCTTCGCCCGTGAAGCTCATCAGGTAGCGCGACAGCTTGAAAGCCGCCCAAGAGCCGCACGGGATCTCGGCGTGTCCGGCGTACAGCTCGAGCGATCGGCCGAGCGCCCCGTCCGGCGGCATGAGCCGCTCGTCCGGCCCGTAGCCGCCGGTGGCATAGCACTGCGTGTTCTGAAGCCACTCGTACGCGTGGATGCAGACGTCGAGGTAGCGGCGGTCTCCGGTGACCGCGTACGCCATCGCGGCGCTGCTGAGCGAATTGACGTGGCTGTACGCGTGAACCGCTATCACGTCGCCCGGATCGTTGCGCTCCGCGAAGCGGCTCCAATAGTCCTCGTACCGCCACAGATCGGCAAAGGTCTTGAGGGCCGAGCGGCCCCCCAGAAGGTACGCGCGGTAGAGATTCTCCGGCAGCGTGTACCACTCGATCGCCGGCCTGCGGCCGTCGCCCTGGAAGTGGAAGGTGTCCGCCGGATGCCTCGTGCGATCGAACGTCCGCTCCGCCCACCCCGCCGATTCCTCGAGGACCGGCAGCGCATCTCCGCAGCCGGCGTACGCGTGCAGATCGACGAGTCCGCAGACAAGCTTCTCCCAGTCGTACGGCCGCATGCCCGCGTCGCCGTCCGGCGGGACGGTCTTGCGCCATCCCTCAAAGAGCGCCAGCGCCTTGTTTCGAAGCGGCGCGTCGCCCGTGGCGCGGCTCAGCCGCGCCATGCCGCTCAGCAGCTGCCCGAAAATGCACGAACTGGTTTCCGCGCACCATCCGCGCATGCCGGCGCCCGGCGCCGGCAGCCCGGCGCGGTCGCGGAAGCCTTTGAGAATGTCGTCGTCCGGAACGGAGAAATAGACCTCGCGCGTGCGGGCGGCCTGATCGGCAAACCGGCCCGGCAGCAGGCGCACGCCGTCGTAGTCGAAGGCCTCGAGCTTCGCTTCCCCGGCCGTCCGCATACGGGTTCTTTTTGGGAGGAGATCGGTGCGTTCCTTGGAACACGGATTCGTAGCGAATTGTGGTACGGCGGCAAGACTGCCCGCCCATCTCGAAGGGCATTATACTGTGCAGCATGACAGGACCGGTGGCGTGAACACCCTTCGCATCAGGGATATCCGATGACCAACACCCTGCGCCGTCTGCGCTGGCTGGTGATCGCGCTCGCGGTGTTCGTCCTCGTCGCCGCGGCGGCCGCCGCGGTGCCGTTTCTCGTCCCGGTCGACCGCTACCGGGGGTTCCTCGAAGGGTACATTCGCTCGCTCACGGGGCGCGACGTTCAGATCGCGACGCTCCGCCTCCAGGTATGGCCGCGCCCGCACGTACGCGCGGGCGACGTCCGCATGATGAACCCCGCCGGCTTCCCCAAGGGCGCGACCGTCGAGGTGCAGACGATCGACCTGGGCGTCGATCTGCGCGCGCTGCTCCGCCGGCGCTTCGACATCCAGTGGGTCGCGCTGAACGGCGTCCGTATCAACTTCCTCACCAACACCGCCGGCCGCTCGAACTTCGACCTGCCGGCGCAGAAGCGCCGTCCGTCGATCGGCGGCAATCTGGTGACCCTCGCGCCGATCGGCGCGGTCGCGATCCGAAGCGTCGACCTCCGCGTCGGCGCGTACGATCCGAAGCGCGCGCAAACGACGCCGTCGTTCGAGATCACCGGACTCACGGCGCGCAGCCGCTCGGTGCAGGCGACGGCGCCCGAGATTCTACAACTGCTCACCGCGACGGTCGACCTCAAAGGGGCCCGGCTCACCGTCCCCGCGCTGCGCGTTCCGGTGCAGGTCGGTTCCGGGACGATGACGCTGGCGAAGGGCGGGCTCAAAGCGACGTTCGCCGCCACCCTCGATACGCTGCGCGTGACGGGAACCGCGGACGTCCCGCGGATCTACGCGCCGGTGATCTCGTTCGCCCTCGCCGGGACCGACCTCGACCTCAACCGGCTGCAGGGCCTGCTGAACCCGCAGCCGGCGCAGGGTCCCCCGGGGCCCCCGGGGCCGCACCGGCTGGTCGCGGCGGGAACCGTGGGCCTCGATAAGTTCGAGTTCGCGCCGGTCGCGGCGTCGCGGGTGCGTGCCCGCATCGGCCTGTTTACCGACGCCGTCCGCGTGGATGCTTACTCCCTCACGGCGTACGGCGGCACGATCACCGGCGCGGCGGAGGCCAAGACCGCCGCGGCCGGTGCGCCCGCGTCGTTCACCGTGCACGCGCGCGGCGTCGACGTCGCCGGCCTGCTGCACGGGGTCGGCGCAACCGCACAGGTGACCGGGTCGCTGGGCGCCGACGGGGCGCTCCAAACGAGGCTGACCGGCGATCCGCGGGCTTCGCTCGCCGGCGCCGGCACGTTTGCCATCCGCAACGGATCGTTTCCCGGTCTGGACGTCAGGAGCGGGCTGGCCCGGCTCGCGCAGGCGCTGCAGGCCAACGTCCCGACCGGACAGACCCGGTTTAGCTATTTCGGGGGCGACGCGCGGATCGCGCGCGAACGCGTGTACAGCACCGCGCTGCGCCTGGACGGCGACACCCTTCAAGCGACCGGGCACGGCAGCATCGGCTTCGACGGCGGCCTGGATTACGCGGGGACGGGCGTGATGGCGCTGAGCGCGTCGGGCGCATCGCCGAGCCCGATTCCATCGGCGGCCACGCTGCTGGGCCGCTATGTGCCGGGCGCGGCCGGCGCACGCGCAACGAGCGTGCCGTTCAAGCTGACGGGAGCGGTCGCGAACCCGCATTTCGCGCTCGGCGGCGTTCCCTCGTTCGTCGGCGGCACCGCGACCTCGCCGGCGCCCCGGCAGACGACACCCGCGCAACCGCAAGCCCCCGGCCTGCCGAGTTTCTTGCAGAACCTGCCGAAGTTGCCGTAGCGGACCGAAGAGGAACGCCCGGCCGGTCACGGTGCGCGCCGGGAATGCCCAAAAGGCAGAGGGGCGGTTCTGCACCCGCCCCTCGCCCAACAACTTTCGAACTGCGTTGTGTTTACGGCCGCTGGCTGTTACTTACCGCCCGCGTTGTGCAGAACAATGGCCGCAGTCGCTAGTCCGATAAGCCACCACGCTACCCATTCCGGCACGCGGCTTCACCTCCTAAACCAGATCGTCGAAGCCTCAGTAAAGAGTCTACCCGCCTCGCCCGCGTGCAAACGTTGGACGCGCGGGAGGCACCACACGGCCGCGAACGGACGAGTGATCCACGTCACAGCGTGTGCGGCCCTCCGCCTGTAGTCTCTTTACGAATCCTCGCTGTGATGTCACGCCGGAGAGTGCCACATGGCTCAGTGGCGGGCCGGGGACGTGCGCGGACCTGCGACGAAAGGTGGGTGTCTCGGCGCACTCACGCCCCGCGAAAAGCAGGTGCTGCGCGCCCTTGCGCACGGTTTGAGCGACCTGCAGATAGCCGCTTCGCTGTGTCTCTATGAAAGCGCCGTCAGGACGCACGTGCGCCGTGTTCTTCGAAAGTTAGGCATCGTCCGCGCCCAGGCGCCGCTCTTTTGGATGCGCTGCCGAGACTCGCGAAATTCGCGGGAAGAGCCCGGCGTGAGCAGCGGCGCGGCGGCCGGCGGAGTTTACTCCGTTGGGGCCGATGAATAGAAGAGCGGACGCCGTCGCGTGACGGCCCCCGGTGCGCATCGGCGCGCGCCTGGCATCGCTCGCGCGGCCTTCGCAACCGGAAAGGGCTTCGCCAGGCCGCACAGTTTTTGGCCAGTTTCCATGATCAGCGCACCGCAGCGTCGAGGCGCGGCAGAGGAGATCGCGAGGCTCATTGGAATATCCACCGCGATTCGGCTGGTGCGGCGCGACGCATCCGGGGAGCCTGGTTTCCCAAATGACTGAACCCAAAGGAACCGCAAAACACGAAGACGCAATGCTCCAGCTCTTAGTCGAGCTCCGCAAAGTATCGCTGGCCCAGGAGGAGGCGCAGCCCGGCCAGTTAGCCCCTCCGCGGGGTGCACCGAAGAGCCGCGTCCGCCTCGCCGCCGCCATCCTGCTTGGGTTCGGCGGTGGCGTGGCGCTGGCGTACCTCATAAGCATCATTTGGCCGCACCCCGTCGAGGTGCTCCCGCTGCCGGCGCCCGCGCAGGTGCACACGGCCGCGCCGTCGCGGATCGCCGTTGCCCCGCCGAGCCCCTTACCCGGAGCCGCACACACGCCCGCGGCCGCCTCATCTGAACCGGCCCGTCCGACGGTACCGCGGCAGGCCACACCCGCTGCCCAGAAGATCGGTGAGGCCCGCGGCACAATAGTGCTGGCGGAGCGGCCGGCCGGCTATCGTGTACAAGTCGGTGCGTTCAACGTGCTCGAATACGCGCAAGATCTGATGCGCCAGTTGCGCGCTCACGATTATTCCGTCACGCTTGTCGAAGTGCGGAGCGGGCCGCCGCATCGAGTTTGGATCGACGGCGTTTTTGACCAGGTCGCGGCGGAGCGGCTGGTCAACCGACTGCGACGGGATGGATTTGAGGCGGTGTTCGTCCCCGAATAGACCAAGCAGAGTCGCAGAGCGCGCGTGGCGCTCTTGAAAGACCGCCCCGGCGCCCGGCAGCGCCTATAGTACCTTGGGTAAGGGTGGCTCGGTGGCGACAAGGTTGGTGGGCGCTCGAGAACTTGGCTCCCTTGGCGTTGTCCGTGATTTGCAGACCGCCTCTTCTGTCTTATCCAGCGCGCGGGTAGCGGTATGAGCGGCCGCGACGCGGCGCTGGCGTCGCTGACCTCGATCATCTGGGGCCTCGCTTTCGTGGCCGTCAAGTTCGCTCTGCGCAGTTTTTCCGCGCCGGAGTTGACGGCTGTCCGGTTTCTGATCGCCTGCATTCCGGTGGTGGCGATCGCGCGGCCCGGGCTGCCGTGGCGGTCAATCGTCCTCATTGGCCTCACGCTGTTCACCGGGCAATTCTTGCTGCTGTTCTACGCCTACACCCGCGGACTGCCCCCCGGGCTCGCGTCCGTCACGCAGCAAACGCAGGCGTTCTTCACGGTTCTGCTCGCTGCGGCCTTTCTGCGGGAGATGCCGAGCCCGCGGCAGTGGACGGGCATGACCGTCGCGTTCGCGGGGCTCGCGCTGATCGCCTCGACGGTCGGGTCGGACTTCACGACAGCAGGACTCGCGCTGGGACTCGGCGGCGCGCTCAGTTGGGCGGCCGGCAACGTGCTAGTGAAGCGGGCGGCAGGCGCGCCGATCTTTCCGTTGGTGGTGTGGGCCAGTCTCGTGCCGCCGGTACCGTCCCTGATTGTCGCCGCCGCGTCCGGCCGGGGCATCCCGCTGCTCGACGCACTGGCCCACGCTTCGTGGCCGAGCCTCGGCGCCGCGCTCTATCTGGGCCTCGTGGCCACCCTCCTGGCCTACGCGATCTGGGGCGATCTGCTCCAGCGGTATCCGGCCGCGGTCGTAGCGCCGTTCGCGCTGCTGGCCCCCTGCACGGGTATCGTGGCGTCCGCGGTGATTCTCGGCGAGGTGTTTGGCCCGGCGCGATATGCCGGAATGGCCCTCATCCTTGCGGGCCTCGCGATTGTCGTGCGCACCCCGGCGGCCCGCACGGGCAGCGCGCCGATCGGGCCGCGGATGCGGACGACCTGACTCAGAGATACATTCCTGCCGTCCCTACCAATTCTCGCCGAACAGGATCGGCGTTCGTGCCTCTTGGCGCCGGCGGCGTGTCCGGTGTAGTCGTCCGCGCCATCAATCGAGACGTCGTCTGTTTGGACTCGAAACACTACGAATCCGAGTCGCTGCTGCCGGGGCTCATTGCCAGAATGGCTCGCGTCGAAAACGCTGGTCATCCCCCTGTTGATCCGCTTCTCCCGAGTCGCCCAAGTGAATTGACATCCGAACGGTGGTGCCGACCCCATTTGGTCCGGAGCACAGTGCCGCCTCATCCATCAATTCCTTGATGACCTGAAGCCCCCACCCGCCGCCCGTTCGCGGATCAGGTGCGGCCGGGAAGTGCGGTGCGAACGGCATGCCTCGTCCCGCATCATGAATTGTGACGCCGAACGTGTCGCCCTCGCACACGATCTCCAATTCGACCGGACCGGCGGCCCCGCCGTAGCCATGGACATAGGCGTTGGCAAGCGCCTCGCTCACCGCTACCTCGACCCATTCCGCATTCCTTACGGTGCCTCCCAGCGCGGTCGCCGCCGCGGCCGTCTGCTTTCTGACCACCCGCATCACAACGGGCTCGGTGTCAAAGTGGAGTGTCACGATCTGGGTCATGAGACGTCCCCGTCCCTCTGCTCGATGGCCTTGAGAGCCTCTTCCATCGTGCCCACAACGGGAACGCGCTCGTTCAATTGCACGATGGCGAGGACCTTGTGGACCAGAGGGGGCGACCCTACCAGTAGCACGCGCTGGCCCTCGTGCTTGGCCTGCTGGTGACAGTCCTCCAATACGTGGAGCCCTGCCATGTCCAGGTACTGGAGTTCACTGAAATCTACGACAATAGGGCGGTCTCGTCCAATCAACTGCTGGAAGCGCAACCGGAGCGAAGGAGCCGTCATCAGATCGAGTTCTCCCGTTACGTGAAGAACGAGGGCAACGGGATTGTCTTCGGACCATACTCGGAAGGTACCGGAGGTGAAGTGGTCTTCCATCTGGGCCGCCTCGGCGGTGGGATGACATGGGAAGCACAGCCCACGTCGATCCTTCTCCGCCAGGGACGACCGCGCCTCAACAAGGGCCGCCCACGTAAAAGTGGGGAAGGTATTGCCTTTAGTTTACCACCTTTTGGAGGCCGGTCAAAGAACGGACATCCTAGAACAGTCCAGACTCAACGTAAGCCGACCGCCGGCTCAGCCTCGGCCGCTTGCCCGGCATGAAACGGGCCGGGATGCCCCGGCCCGTCACCTTCAGTTTGACCGGGGGCCGGCCACTGCCCCCGGCGTCCCCCCGCGGGGACGTTGCCCGAGTGCTGAGCAGCCTACTTATTGAGTTTGCTGATTTTCGCCCCCTGCAGCGACACGTCGAACATCAACCCCTTCTGTCCCACCACGAATGCGACGACCGGCTGGTTGATCTCCATCGTGCTCACATCGGCGCCCACCCCCACGTTCACCAGGGTCACCGCGCCGTTGACGCCGACCTGCCAGCCCGACGCGTCTTCGAACTGCCGGAGCGCCGCGCCGTCGCGGAACACGATGATGAGGTCCTTCTTCTGAATGCCAATCGAGGCCCCCCACGACCCACCCGCGATGCTGTAGTATCCACGCGTGGTTCCGCTAACCTGGAGAGCGCCTTCGCCGTACTGTCCACCGATCACGAAGGCGGCCTTGACCACGCCCGGAAGGACGAGCACTCCTTTGGAGGCGGCGAGGAACGTGGCGCCGCCCTTGACCTGCTGATCGAAGCGAACCAGCGCCGCGTTCACGCTGGCGTCGATCTCCTCCGGCGTCTTCGCATAAGACACGCCGGGGAGCGCAAGGCTGCCGACGAGAACCAGACACGCCGCGAGCGCGAGGCTCCGGCGGAAGGACGAAACAGACATTCGAACCGACCTCCTTTTCGTGTCGGACCACGCCGACACGTGCATCCGAAAGCACGGCCGAACAAATCGAGCCCTTTGGTGAAATTGGCCGGGCAGGAAGGACCTGAAATCTACGGCCTAAGAGAACGACGAGGAGCCAGTTCTACGAGACCCTGGCCCCCCGCTCTGCGGATTTCCGTCCGGTTACTTCCCGCCAGTGTTAACGAGTAGCGCCGTGAACGCGACGCCGCTAAGGAACCAGATCGCCCAAAGTGGCATGCAGTTCACCTCCTGATTCGAGACCTGGGCATTCAATCTACTATTCCCCGCTACATGATCCTTATCGCAAACGTCCGGCACGCTGCCGGTCGGGCCTGTCCGTCAGCGCTATTGGCCGCGCTGTTGCTGCACAATCCGCCCCGCTTCCTGATACGTCAACCACTGCCCGCTCTGCTGGTGCATCAGGTACCGCAGGTACCCGGCCTGGGACATGTAGTTCGTCGACGCGCTAAACGCGGTGAGACTGGAGACGCTCGGGTACTGTTGTGCTGACGCCATACCCGACAATGCTGCGACGCAACAGGAGGACCTGACAGTTCACCTGAGGCTCAATTGCCGAGGCTCGTCACAAACAGAAGGAAATAGGTGCTAGAAGCACCCGCCACCTTCGTGCAACCTCGCTACGCTTCGACCCATCTCCCTGGCATGGGCTGGAGCGGTGGAAGCATGCGCCGACGGGCTTGAAAATTTTAGGAAATAAGCCAGCTCGTCAAATTGTAACTCAAGCGTTCCAAATTCCGCTTATGAAACGCGCTTCAGACGCTCTCTCCAGACTCGGTTCGGGACCCGGATCACCAGATCTCGGGCCGGCATCGTGCCGTAGTGTCGTTTGGCGCAGGTCGTGGAGCAGAACTCATCCCCGTGCTCGACGGCAAGCGTGGGCCGTGCCTTTCCGCATTCCTTGCAAGCGTGTATCTGCATCCCTTTCCTCCTAAGGCCTCTTCCAGAAAATGAACGGTGGCGCAGCGGCCACCTGACATCTCTGACTACGCGGATTGGTCCGACTTTATTCCTCGGCATCAAGTAACGCCAAGGCCATCGCGGTCTGTTGCGTGTGAGTGCGACTTGGGTTACTTTGATCTGGAGGCGAAAGTACTCGAACCGCTCGACAATCCGTTCGGGCCGAAAGTGTCACCCATGTCGTAGGTACGATCTGTCACCGATGTCTCCGGGCTGGACCCTTAAAGGCCTGGTGGAGACGAGGGGACCAAGCGGGAAGTAGCAGCGATTCATCGAGTTTGGCGC